>CALKMS010000097.1 GCA_938091145.1 uncultured bacterium | reverse complement strand
CTTTAATTTCTTTTTCCAATATTGGATCCAATTCTTCAATAATCCATACTTCTTTGAATTGGAGAGCCAACTTTTTGATCAACTTCTCAGGCAAGGGATACGTTAGGGAAAGTTTGAGGAAATTGTGTTCAGAAAAAACTTCTTTAGCTTGGTAAAAAGCAACGCCGCTGGTTATTATTAAAATGTCGGTTTTCCCTTGAAAAAGGCAGTTTTTTTCGAAATTTTCGCTGAAGTCTTTTATCTTTTTCAGTCTTTCTTCGACAATTTGGTGTCTTTTTCGGGCGTTGGCAGGGACCATCAGGTATTTAGCTGGATTCTTCTGGTATGATTTTTGGTTTCGAATTGAGCGCTTTTCGAGGCGAACGGGTGAGTAAGAATGAGAAATCCTGGTTGTCAGACGAAGCAAAATTGGGGTATCAAAGTTTTCAGATAAATCGAAGGCTAAAGCCATTAACTCTTTAGCTTCTTGACTGTCAGCAGGTTCAAGTAAGGGGACTTTGGCTAAACGGGCAAAATAACGGTTATCCTGTTCGTTTTGGGAACTATGTAGACTAGGATCGTCGGCAGTGACCAAAACTAAACCGGCATTAACGCCTGTATAGGAAGCGGAGATGAAGGAATCGCTGGCAACATTTAAGCCAACATGCTTCATTGAGGCAAAAGCTCGCGCTCCAGCAAGGGAAGCACCATAAGCAACTTCAAAAGCTACTTTTTCGTTTACAGACCATTCGGCGTAAACACCGGGAAAGCGAGCAAAGGTTTCTAAAATTTCAGTGGCGGGAGTTCCCGGGTAAGATGCGGCAACTCGAGCACCAGCTTCATAAGCGCCGAACGCAACTGCTTCGTTACCCGTCAAGAGTTTTCTTTGTTGATTCACTGTGGATCGTATTTTATCAGTTATACGCTTTTTGTTAAAGAAGCAACAAGCAAACTATATTTTACTTTTTTTAAAAGAAATTCTTAAAAATAGATGAGCAGTTTATGAATTTGATTTTGAAAAACTTGCTGGTGGCCTATCGCTCAAGCAAAAGTTTATCAAGCTTAACTTTCTCCGGAATAGGGATGGGATATTTTCCATCAAGGCAGGCAGAACAGAAAAATTCTCCGCTTTTGCCAGTTGAAGCGATTAAGCTTTCAAGCGAGAGATAAGCGAGGGTGTCAGCGCCAATATATTTTCTAATTTCTTCGATTTCTTTGTCTGAAGCTATTAGTTCGGCTAGAGTGGCGGTGTCGATACCGTAAAAGCAGGGAAAGCGCACCGGCGGCGAAGAAACTCGAAAGTGAACTTCCTTGGCTCCAGCCTCACGCAACATTTTGACGATTTTTCGACTGGTAGTACCTCGAACAATTGAGTCGTCAACCACTACTAGTCTTTTTCCTTTGATCACGTCTTTCATTGGGTTGAGCTTCATCTTTACTCCCAACCGCCGCAAGCTGTCAGTTGGTTGAATAAAGGTTCTGCCAACATACCGATTTTTAATCAATCCTTCGCCAAAAGGGGTGCCAGAGCGTTCTGCAAAGCCTATGGCGGCGGGGGTTCCAGAGTCGGGGACAGGTAAAACCACATCAGCTAGAACCGGCGCTTCCTCAGCCAATTTAACGCCCATTTCTCTTCGGGCTTCGTAGAGAATACGGTTGTACAAAAGGCTATCTGGTCGGGCGAAGTAAATGAACTCACAAATGCAAAGAGAGGCTTTAATGATAGGCATTCCTTGATGTGAAAACAAACCATCTGAGTTTATCTGAACAATTTCGCCTGGTTCAACATCTCGAACATAATCGGCCCCCACGATGTCTAACGCGCAGCTTTCAGACGCCAGAACATAACCATTCGAGGAGAGTTTTCCAATAACTAGCGGGCGGATTCCGTAAGGGTCGCGAACCCCGAAAATCTCTTTTTCAGAGGCAATAACCAGAGAGTATGCTCCTCTGATGGTTTTCATGGTTTCTCTGATAGCTTCTATAAGATTGCTGCTGCCTTTTTGGGCGATCAAGTTGGCTATCACTTCAGTGTCACTAGTGGAGGAAAAATCCACCCCTTGAGCGATAAGCTGGTTTCGTAAATCGGCTGTATTTAAAAGGTTGCCGTTATGGGCTACCGCTATTGAACCTTTCGGTGTTGGCACATAATGGGGCTGGGCGTTTTCCCAGACTGGGGACCCAGTAGTTGAATATCTGACATGACCAATAGCTAAATAGCCTTTTAGCGAAGAGAGGTTTTGGGCGTTAAAAACCTGATTAACTAGGCCTAAATCTTTGTAAATAATTAAGCTCTGACCGTCAGCTACTCCAATTCCAGCTGACTCTTGGCCCCGGTGTTGGAGGGCAAATAGTCCAAAGTAAGTGATTCTGGCAACATCTTCGCCTGGGGCAAAGACCCCAAAAACACCACACTCTTCCCGCCAGCTCCAATCTATGTTCTCCAACACTTGCCTACTTTCACAAAAGATAAGTTTCCAGAGTATGTTTCCAGACTGCCTTAACTTCTGATAACGATAAATTAATTATATCACCAAAAATAAGATTTTTTCCAGTTACATGTCCTAAAACCAAGTATTCAATCTGGTGTTTTGATGAGAGCATTTTTAGCCGCGGTAGATCTTCTTCTTTCAGAGAAACTACCACACGGGATTGAGTTTCGCTGAAAAGAAATTCAACTGGAGAAAGGTTTTCGTCAAGTTCTACCTTGAACCCAAAACCACCTTTTAAGGCAGATTCAACTAAAGCTATTGCTAGTCCTCCCTCTGAAAGATCATGAGCCGAAAGCAAAAAACCTTCGTTGATAGCTTCTCGAATAAAATTGTGAAGGTTTTTTTCTTTTTTAAGATTAAGAAAGGGTGGCTCTCCCTTTACAACTCCTTGAACCGTTTTTAAGTACTCACTTCCTCCAAGCTCAGGGAAAGTTTGTCCAACCAAAACAATTACTGCTCCCTCTTCAGTAAATCCGCAATCAAGTAGAGTTTTTACATCATCCAACAGCCCAACAGCTCCGATTATTGGAGTAGGGTAGATAGCTTGTCCGTTAGATTCATTATAAAAACTGACATTACCAGAAACTACTACCAGATCAAGTGCTCGGCAGGCATCAGCAATTCCTTGCACTGCTTCTTGAAATTGCCAGTAAACTTCCGGGTCTTCTGGATTGCCAAAGTTGAGACAATCAGTTATGGCCAGAGGTTTTGCTCCAACGACTGATAAATTACGCGCCGCTTCAGCAACAGCGATTTGAGCTCCTCGATAAGGGTTTAAGTAGCAATATCGGCCGTTTCCATCAACGGTTAAAGCTATTGCTTTATTGGAACCTTTGATTCTTAAAACGGCTGCATCGCTCCCCGGAAGTAGGACGGTGTTGGTTTGGACCATATGGTCGTATTGAGTGTAAATCCATTCCTTGTTTGCCAGATTTGGTGAAGAAATAAGCTTTAATAAAGTTTCGTTGTAGTCTTTCGGCTCTTCAATCTCGTAATTTTTCAAGGAAGGATCTTTGAGATAGTTTGGATAAGTGGCTTTTGGTTGATAAACCGGGGCGTCTTCAGTTAACAAAGAAACTGGAAGCTCTCCACAAAGTTTTTCTCCTTCAAAAACCCTGATTTTTTTGGAGTTGGTGACCTTTCCAATAACGGTGGCTTCTATTCCCCAGCGCTGACAAACTTCCTTAACAGAGGTGAGTTTTTCTGGTTTAACGATGGCTAACATCCGTTCTTGAGATTCAGAAATCATTACCTCGTAGGGAACCATGTTTTCTTCTCTCCTTGGAACCTTTAAAACGTCAATATCAATTCCTACACCGCCCCGATTAGCCATTTCCGAGGAAGAAGAAGTTAGACCAGCGGCTCCTAAATCTTGTAGAGCTACCAAAAGGTTTTTTTCTCTCAACTCTAAACAAGCTTCTATCAGAAGTTTTTCAGTGAAAGGGTCTCCAACTTGAACCGATGGCCTCCTTTCTTCTGAAGCTTCGGTTAATTCTTCAGAAGCAAAGGTACAGCCATGAATCCCATCTCGACCAGTTTTTGAACCTAAAAGGACAACTAGATTTCCTTCTCCTTGGGCTTTGCCACTGATTAAGTTTTTTGATTTTGTTAAACCTAAACACATTACATTAACCAGGGGATTTCCTTCATAAGCTTCTTCAAAATAAACATCACCACCAACAGTGGGGACCCCGATGCAGTTTCCGTAGTGAGCTATTCCAGCTACTACTTGTTCAAAAAGGTACTTTACACGGCTAGATTTAAGAGAGCCAAAGCGTAAAGGGTCAAGTAAAGCAATAGGCCTTGCTCCCATAGCAAAAATGTCTCTCACTATTCCACCAACGCCAGTGGCAGCACCTTCAAAAGGCTCAATGGCTGAGGGATGATTGTGACTTTCCATTTTAAAGACAATAGCTAAGCCATCACCTACATCAACTGCACCAGCATTTTCTCCCGGTCCCTGGAGAACATAAGGAGCTTTAGTGGGAAAAAGCTTCAAGAGAGGACGGGAGTGCTTGTAAGCACAGTGTTCTGACCACATAACTGAAATCATTGATAGTTCAAGATAGTTTGGCTCGCGCCCCAAAAGCTCAACTACTTTGCGGTATTCTTCTTCTTTTAAGCCAAGTTGAAGATAGACTTTTGACTCCATCATCACTTTTTTATCTTAACAGAAAGCCAAGACTTTCTGAAAACTAATTTCTTTGAACTAAGCGATGGCGCCCTTTTTTTAATAGCCGTCGAGTTTCTTTTTCGAGTCGAGCTCTTTTGGCGTCATCGGCGCTTTCCCAGCTATCAACTTTCGCTGAATATTTACGATGGTTCCAGGGCATTGTCAATCCATGAGCAATAACATCTTGTTTAGCATGAATTGAGTAACCTAAAAAGCTTTCCGTTTTAAAAACCAAAGCTAAACCAAGAAAAAGAAAGGAAAGCAAATTAGCTCCGCAAAGAAAAAAGTGAGCCCAGGGTTTAGTCCACCAGAGGCGGTCGAACTGCCAGCAAGCTCGGGCAATCTTTTCGGATTGGGCTAAAGAATAACCTTCTTCAAAAGCCCATTTTTTTGTTAAGTTTAGATGGCAGAATTGGTCCAAACTATTTCCTGCCTAACTTTTTTTACTGGTTTTAAACTCTTTTGGGAAGAAATGATAATAAATTGAAGAGCTAAACCCAAGAACCAGGCTGGCAACAATACACCAGAAAACTACATCGTCGGAGATTTTTAAACCTAAAAAACTAAGATAATGAGAGATGCAACCACCTTCGTAAGCAAAGTTTGAGCCAGCCTTTCTCCATAAATTCTGTTCAAGTAAGGTTAAGTTACAAGCTCCAAAGAAAATATGGGACAAGATAATTAAAAGGCCTGAAGCTAAATAAATCTTTTTTAGCCAGAGCGTTTGGTTAAGTTTACCTATAAGAGCAAGCGGTGCCCCAATAAATATGGTTAATACAATGAGGGTATGGAAAAGTAAAACTATTAAGGCTAAAAAAGCATAAGCCACAGTCATTTTATATCAATCTCAGTTAAACATTAAAAGTCTGATTTGCAAACCAGAGAAAACTAGTTGGCAATTTTGGACGGCTAAGTTTTAGCCTTAGTTTGCTTGTCGATGGTTAAGAACCCTTTTATCTCCTTGCCTAAAAGTGATTTTTAAAGTGTCAAGATGTTCTAAAAAAGAAATGGTTGCCCGCCTTCCCCAGCCTAAAAGTTTTTTGCTTCAATTACCGTTAGTTCATTTTGAGTTTGCAGATGTTTTATTACCTTTCTTTTTGCCAGTTCGAATCCATTTTTATTAATGTAAGCACCATCTTTGAACTTTAAAACCAGACCTTCTTATAAAAGTGATTTAAAAGCCTGAAGCAAAAGTTTTTCCTCTTGTTTGTTGAGCGAGAGGATTTCAGCTTCCCTAAG
>CALKMS010000096.1 GCA_938091145.1 uncultured bacterium | reverse complement strand
AAACTAAAAAAACTTTCTTTACTTTCTGGCGGAGAGAGGGCAATGGTTGCTTTGAGTTTGCTTTTTGCTTTCCACTACGCTTCTCCCAGTCCAATTTATATATTTGACGAGGTTGAACCAGCTCTTGATAGTCTGAATTTGTCGCGATTTATTAAGCTTTTGGAAAAAATTAAAGAAGAGGCTCAAATCATTGTGATTACTCACCAACGCCAGACAATGGAAGCAGGAGAAACTATTTACGGGGTGACTTTAGGGCCAGATGGGATTTCGCGAGTTTACAGTCAGAAATTTGCCGAGGTAACTCAACTTGAGCACTCTTGATCGTTTAAGGAAAGGTCTTGCTAAAGCTCGAGCTGACTTAAAACAAAAACTCGCTTTTCTCTTTAAGGTTTCAAATTTCGACTCTTTGTTCTGGGAAGAGCTTGAAGCAAAGCTAATTCAATCGGATTTAGGAGTGAAAACAACGCTTGAGATCGTTGAAATGATGAAAAAAAATTCTTTTTCTAGTCCAGCAGAGGGATTTGAGGCTTTAAAGAAAGCTCTTTTAAAAACACTGGATTTTCCTTTGCCGGTGTTGATCGAAAAAAATAAGTTAAACTTCTACCTGATCGTTGGAGTTAATGGAACCGGTAAAACCACAACTGCTATCAAGCTAGCCAATTTTTTTCGTCACAGGGGTTATAGCCCATTACTAATTGCGGCTGACACTTTTCGGGCGGCAGGCAGCGAGCAACTAGAGGTAATGGCTCAAAGGCATTCCTTTTCGGTGGTCAGTCAACGCAGAGGCGCTGACGCTGCGGCTGTGGTTTTTGACGGACTTTCTAAGGCCTTTTCCAATCGCCTCGAGGTGGCGATCGCTGACACGGCGGGTCGCTTGCACACCAGAAAAGATTTGATGGATGAATTAAAAAAGATTAAAAAAGTGGCTTTGAAAGCTTGTCCTGAGTTAAGAATGGTGGTTTTATTGGTAGTTGAAGCAACCTTTGGATTAAACGCTCTGAGTCAAGTGAGGGTTTTTGATGAAATTCTTTCTCCTAATGGCCTAATTTTGACCAAATTAGACGGCACTGCTAAAGGGGGATTTATTATTGCTGTCCAAAGGGAGCTTCAAAAGCCCGTCTGGTTTGTGGGGTTTGGGGAAAAAATTGAAGATTTTGACCTTTTTAATAAGGAATTATTTATTCAGGCCTTACTTAGCTAGGATTACTTTTCAAATTTTTCCAGGAGCTCAAGAGCCACCGATTTAACTTCTTTGTCTTTGTCACGAGTTGCTGCGCTCAGAACTTTTCTGGCCTCTGCTTCTTTAAACATAGCTAAAGACTTCAAGCAAGCAATTCTTACCTCAGTGGCACGGGTATAACCGCCAAAAATCCTTTTCTCATTAAAAACTCTGGTTAAAACGCTTATAGATGTTGGATCGGCTATTTTCCCTAAGGCTACAGCTGCTTCTTTTTGGATCAAAATGTTGGTATTCGGGTTGTTTAGAAGCTCAGAGATTAAAGGTAAACTTTTGACCGACCGCAGAGAGGCAGCCGTTTTAATTGCTTGAAGCGCTACTGTTGGTTCTGGGGACGTCAGCATTTTTTCGACAAACACTTCGTATTTAGGGTTTTCTGAAAGGGCAATGTTTTTTAAAAGTTGAACTTTAACGCTGCTACTTGGGTGGTTTATTAAAATCTCTATTTTTTTCTCAGCCGGCTGACTTGATTTGCTTAAAAGCTCCAGCAAGGATAAGAGAGTTTTTTCTGAGAGGGAAGGATTGAGCTCTTCCCAGATTAAACTGGGATTAGTTGAAGCTAGGTGAGAAAAAAGTTCTTCGATAGAGGCTAGAATTTCAGGGTCAGTTACTTGTTCGTAGAGGGCAATCAGTTTGGTGATTGGTAGTGCAGGCATTTTCTTTAAGCTTTCAATTGCTTTTTTTCTTATCTCGGGATCACGGGCAAAGGCATCATTGATCATAAGATCACTCAGCTCTTTTAAATCGGGAATCAGCTTTTGTTTTTTTAGCGAAGGATTCTCAGTGAGGCTTTTAAGCAATCTGGAAAAAGTTTCCAATTGTCCTTTTTTGATAAAGAAAATCAATTTTTCTTTAAAAAACTCGCTGCTTTTTTTGCCCTTTGTTGTTATCAGTTTGCTTAGGAGAAAATTAAATTGGTTTTGATCAAAGCGGGAAATGACAGGGAGAGAGTAAAGCAAAGCAACTTCCAGCTCAAACTTTTTTGCTCCAACTGCTTCTTCCCACTCTTCGATAAGTTTAGAAATGGCTTGCTTGGCTTTCTCTTTATTCCCTCGGGAGTAAACTTGTTCAAGAAGTTGAACAAATTTCTCTAAAATAACTTGGGTTTTTTCCGAAAACTTGGTTTCACTGATTTCCGAAGCTGCTTCTTTAACTGCAGGAGTTTCCTTCTTGATCTCCGCTTTGATACTTTTGATTTCCTCCAAAAGTTGATTCAAAAAGTTTTTGTTGAGGGCAGCTTTGATAATTTCTTCCACAAATTCAGCGCTTTTTGCTGTTTCGCTTGATGGAAGTTGGCGATAACTTTCTAAGGCACTTTTTAACGAAGCAAGCTCAGGTGAATCAAGTTTAGCTGAAATGGCTTTCCACATTTCTTCATCTTCTAAAGTTTTTTTCATTTCAAGAAGCAATTTTTTAGCTTCCGAACTTAAAGGGGCAAAAGTGTGAGTCACTTTTGGCCTTGGAGCTTCTGTTTTCTCAGAAGAAAAAACGGAGACTTTTGGTGGAGTTTTTGCTTCCTTTTTAGGAGTCGGGCTAATATTGTCAGGCATAATGCCTGTAAGATTTATCGGCGAAGAGATTGTTTCTCCCAAAGGAACGTAAACTTTCTCGTTAATGATGATTCCTCTCAGGTTCATTTTATTCAGATCAGTTTCAAGTTTCTTTTTCTCACCCGCCAAGACTGTAGCCAGTTTTTTTAAGTCTTCAACCCCAACCTCGGGGTAGAAACTCAGACTTTTTATGTTGAAAGAAACAAGAAGGTCAAGGAAACTCTGGAGAAAGATTTTTCCTTTAGTTTCAACATGTTCGCCGTTTATCAAAAGCCTTTTTTCGGTTTCACTAAATGTAAGCTGATTTTTGGTGGTTAGAAGTTGCTTAAGCATTTGATGAGCGCTCACAATTGATTGCTCAATTAAGGAGGAACCAGCTGGATAGAGCTGAATGTTAGTTAGAGCGGCTCGAAAAGTGCGGAGAAAATCAAAGGCTTTTTCTTTTTCCTCATTTGTTAGTGGTTCCTCTTCTGGCTCAGCAGATAGAAGTGATTGATAGTAAGCCATTTTCTCTTCCATTTGGGCTTGCTGGAAGTGGTAGAAGAGGATAGGAGCGAGAGCTCGAACTTTTTCGGGAAAGGCAGTTTCAAATGATTCACCCATTTTTTTGTGGAATTCTGCTCTCAAGTTTTCAGGTAAAGCATCCTGAAGTTCTTCACGCCAGAAATCGCTTTTAAGGACAATTGCCTCTCCCTCGTTAGCCTCCTTGACAATGCCTTCTCGGCGAAGTTTTTCAATTGAATCCCAAAGTTGGCTTTCGTTTTTGTTTAAAAGCTTGGAAAAAAGGGGAATGTCCACCTTAAGGCCAAAAGAAGAAGCTTCAGCTAAAACTTCTTGAGTTTCCCGATCCAATCCCGCTAACCTTCGTTTAACGATTTCTCGGAAAGAGAGAGAGATGGAAGCAGGATCAAAATTCTTGGCTCGCCACCCGCCGTCAGCAAAGAAGATAACCCCGTCTTTAGCTAATAACTTAATGATCTCTTCGAGAAGAAGAGGGGAGCCCTGTGAAGCTTTGTAAATTCCTTCTACAAAGGTTTTGGTAAAAAGATTTTTTGGGAAAAGTTCTTCAAGATAGGACACTACTTGCTCAAATTTCAATGGAGTCAAAAAAACAACTTCTGCTCCTGCTTCAGTCGCTAAGTCAATAAATTTGGCAATTTCTTCGTTGTTCTTGACTTCTTCAGTGTCAAAAGCTCCTAGCAAAAGCATAGGTAGTTTGGGAAAAGAAGGTGCTAAGCTCAAGATTAGGCTTCGGCTTTCGCTGTCAAGATGTTGAATGTCGTCGAAAATAAGGCTAACCGGTTTGACGTTTGCCAGGCTAGTCAGAGCTTCAACAATTTCGTTTCTGCTCACCGTTTGTGATTTGCTTTGTTGAAGGTTTAAGTAGGAGAGTGAAAAAGCAAGTTTTTTAACTGTCTCAGGTAAGTTTTTCTCGAGCTTAGTGAGGCGGTCAAAGCTTTCTCGGAAAGCGTAAAATGGGACAAGAGAAGTGCTTCCTTCTGCATGGGCAAAGAGAGTGAAATAATGGCGTTTTTCCGACTCCTTTATAGCTTCTTCCAAAAGCCGTGATTTTCCAAATCCATGGGGCGAAGAAAAGAATATTATCTTCCCTTGATTTTCCTTGAGACTTTCTAATGTTTTGGTTATAAGGATTTTTTCTTTTTCCCGGTCTATTAATTTTGTGGGAGTCAGAGGAACTTCAAAAGTTTCAGCTTCTTTGTAAGAAAGAATTCGGTTTCTTCCTTCGCTTTTAGATTGGTAGAGTGCCTTATCAGCTTTTTCAATAAGTTCGGCTGGGTTGGAAGTGTCGGCCGGAAAAGAAGCTAAGCCCGCGCTTAAAGTAACTTTTACTTCCGGTTTGGTGGAAAATTTGAAGTTTCGCGCTTTAGTTATTAACTCAAGACCTTGTCGATAAGCATCTTCTTTGTTGGTCTTTGGCAACAAAATTAAAAATTCATCACCGGCATAACGAACAGCGTAGTTCTCCTTGCCAGCAACAGAAGCGAGAAGCGCCCCTACATTTTTCAAAACCTCATCTCCCACTAGGTGCCCATAGGTGTCGTTAATTGACTTGAACTTGTCGACATCGATCAAAATCAAAGAAAGAGGTTCTTTTGTTTGCTGACATCTTTCAGCAAGTTGGTTAAAAAGGCGGGAAAAAAAACGGCGATTGTAGAGTTGAGTTAAATCGTCTGTCCAGGCTAAAGCTACTAACTCTTCGTCGCTAACCTTAACAATTTCAGAAATTTTTAAGTCTGGTGTAACCATTTTTTTCTTCAATTTATTATAACTTTTCTTTTAGCTATTAAGAAACTTGATTTATAATGAAAAATGAGATGGAAGTTGAGAAGATTTTCCTTCAGTTGGCTAAGGTTCCGGGTGTTTCCAAAAAGGAAGCCGAAATTGCTCAAAAAGTGGCATCGATTCTTGAAGGGCTTGGTTTAAAAGTTTTTTTCGATAAGGCCGGAGAAAAAATAGGCGGAGAGACCGGCAACCTTTATGCTTTTTTCAGTGGTTCTAAAAATGCGACACATTTGCTTTTAAATGCTCACTTAGACACAGTCGAGCCTACAGTTGGCTTGAAGATTAAAAAGAGTAGAGATTTTTTATATCCTGCTACCAAAACAATTTTAGGAGCAGATGATCGGGCTGGAGTGGCAGTAATAATTGCGACTTTGAAAAGAATAATCGAGGAGAACTTGCCCCATCCTAATTTGGAAATTGTTTTCACGGTAGCCGAAGAAGTTGGTCTGCAGGGAGCTTATAACCTTGATTTCTCAAAAATTAAGGCTCGTAAAGGATTGGTGCTTGATGGGGGCAGGGGAGGAACAATTATCCACCGCGCTCCTACTCATGAAAAGATAGTTGCTCATTTTAAAGGTAAAGCAGCTCATGCGGGGGTGGAGCCCGAAAGAGGAGTGAACGCAATTCAGGCCGCTGCTTTGGGCATCGCTTCTTTAAAATTGGGAAAGATCGATGATGAAACCACAGCTAATATCGGGTTGATTAAGGGAGGAAGGGCAACTAACATAGTTCCGGAAGAAGCCTGGGTGGAAGGTGAGATTAGAAGTCATAGCGAAGTAAAGATTAGGCAGACGAGAGAAAAGATGATCAATTCTTTTAAAGAAGGGGCAAAGAAAGTTAGAGCGCGGGTGGCAGTCGAGAGAAAATTACTTTATAGAAGGTTTGATTTACCAACTGATTCACCCTGGGCAAAACTTGTTTTTCAAGCGGCTAGGAAAGCAGGGCTTAGACCAAAATTTGATTCAACTTGTGGCGGTTCTGATACCAATGTTTTTAACCTTCACAAAATCGAAACCTTTAATATTGGAGTGGGAGTAGCCAACCCTCATTCTAAGGAAGAAAAGCTGTTTTTGAAAGAGATGAATAAAGCAGTGGACTGGCTAATAAATATCTGTGCTGACTTAGCAGAGCAATGATATTTTTAAAGAAGGCGAAAGTTATAGAAATTAAGGAAAGTCGTTCAGGAATTCAAGAAGTTTTAGTTGAGTTAGAAGGAAAAAAAGGTAGAGCTTATTCATTCCCTCAATTTGTGGGTTTACTTGAGGAAGGCGATGAAGTGATCGTTAACACTACAGCTTGTGAGCTTAATTTAGGATCCGGAGGATATCATTTTGTTCTCTGGAATCTGAAGCGAGATAGTTGGGTAAACAAAAATGAAGGACATATTGTCAAAATGAGATACACTCCTTTGCAGTCAGCTTTTCTGAGTATTGAAGAGAAAGCCAGTCCCTATCATGAAATATTGAAAGAAAAAGAAACCATTGAAGGATTTCCGGTTTTCATCGGCTCCTTACATTCTCAGTTGGCTCCGGTTGTTATGGCTTATAAACATTTTTTTCCTGACCGGAAACTTGTGTATATTATGACTGACGGTGGTGCCTTGCCTCTCTCTTTAAGCTATTCGGTTGCCCATTTTCGCCAGCGGGGATTGTTGGAAGCGACTATAACAGCTGGACAAGCTTTTGGAGGTGATTACGAAGCAGTTAATGTGGCTTCAGCTTTAATAGCAGCTTGTCATGGATTAAAAGCTGATGCGGCGGTTGTTTTGATGGGCCCAGGGATTACAGGTACAGAGACTAAACTTGGGTTCAGTGGTTTGGAGCAAGGAGAGATTGCCAATATCGTTTTCGCTTTAAAAGGGAAGGCTTTGCTCCTTCCACGTCTTCAATTTAGTGACCGGAGAATGCGCCATTACGGATTTAGTCACCATTTTTTGACCGTTTTAAAACGTGTATTGCTTTTTAAAACGAAAATTGTTTTGCCTGAAATTGAGGAAGATAAGAAATCTTATCTTTTAAGACAGCTGAAAAAACAAAACCTGGATCAGAATTTTGAGTTCGAGTTTGTCCGTTGTCCACCTCTTGAATCTCTTTTTTCAAATTTACCCTTTACTCCCACAACAATGGGGCGCCCTTATTATCAAGAACCATTTTTTTTCTTGGCCGCAGTGGCGCCCGTTTGTTATTTAGCAAAAGGCGAAAATGAAGTTTAAAGTTTGGCAGAGCAAGCGGGTTTTTTCAGGGCACATCTTTGATGTTTTTTGCGATTGGCTTGAAATTGAAGGAAAACAAAAGATTTATCGCGAAGTTTTAAGAAACCATAAGGAAGTATCAGCCATAGTTCCAGTGGAAAGCGATCATAGAGTGGTTTTAGTTAAACAGTTTCGCTACCCGGTTAAAAAAGAAATTCTAGAAATACCAGCTGGTCTTGTTGAAAAAGGTGAGTCGCCTCTAGCTTGTGCTAAGCGCGAGCTTTTAGAGGAAACTGGCTACCGCGCCAAAAGTTTTTTAAAGATTGCTACTTTTTACACTACTCCTGGATACTCTGATGAATTGCTTCATCTATTTCTAGCAACCGGTTTGAGCAAGGTAGAGCTAAATATTGATAAAGAAGAAGTAAGTGAAGTGATTAAGCTGTCTTTAAGCGAGGCAGTTGATCTTTTTTTAAAAGGCAAAATTGTTGATGCTAAGACAGGATTGGGCTTAGTCTTAATTTACCTCTTGAAAGAAAAAGCAGATTTTGATGAACTGGGAAAAAGAAGTTCGTGAGTTTTTAAATTACTTACTCCTAGAAAAAAACTACTCTCTTAACACCGTCGAGAGCTATCGTCGAGATTTACTGGACTTTCTGAAGTATTTTAAAAAGCAAAAAAAGACGGAAAACAATGTGTTGTCGGTTTTTTCTTCTTATGTTGCTTATCTGAGCAAAAAAGGCCTGAAACCGCGAACGATTGCTCGTCGAGTTGCTGCTTTCCGAAGTTTTTTTAATTTTTTAGAGCGAGAGGGCAAGGCTTTTTCGATAAAGAAAAAAATTTTTTATCCCAAACTTTCACCTTCATTACCTTCAGTTCTTTCAGTAGAAGAAGTTGCTAGATTGATCGAGAGCGTTGACACAAGTTCTGCTCATTATTATCGGAACCGTGCTATTTTGGAGCTTTTGTACGGTTCTGGCATTCGCATTTCTGAGCTCGTAAATTTAAATTTGGGTCAGATTGATTTTGAGAATGAATTACTGAGAGTTTTTGGAAAGGGGAAAAAAGAGAGGGTTGTTCCTTTAGGGAAGATGGCTGTGCGCGCTTTGCGTGATTATTTGGAAAAAGAAAGGCAAAAATTTGATAAAAAAGCAAGTAAGGCTCTTTTTTTGAATGCGCGGGGAAGCCGCTTGACCCGTCAGGGCGCTTGGAAAGTTATTAAAGAGATTGGTTGGAAAGCCGGCTTAAGATTGTCACCTCACACTCTTCGCCACTCTTTTGCAACCCACTTGATTGAGGGTGGTGCCGATTTAAAATCGGTTCAAGAGATGCTTGGTCATTCTGATATATCCACCACTGAAATTTATACTCATATAGCCCGACCTTATTTAAAAAAAGTGTTTGACGAAGCTCATCCTCGGAAGAGACTTAAAAAGGGGGAAAGCTGAGAGCAATTATAATTGTCCTTGATGGATTGGGCGTTGGCGAGCTTCCAGATGCTTATAAATTTAAAGATGAGGGAAGCAACACTTTAGTTCATACGGCAAAAGCGGTTGGGGGATTAAATCTGCCTAACTTTCAGAGGCTTGGCCTTGGAAATATTGTTCCAGTTAAAGGTGTACCCCCTTCTCAAAATCCATTGGCTTCCTACGGAAAAATGGCTGAAAAATCAGCTGGCAAGGATACTACTACTGGTCATTGGGAACTTATGGGTGTCATATTGTCAAATCCTTTCCCCACCTATCCTCAAGGTTTCCCGCCAGAAATAATTTCTGAAATTGAAAGGAAAATTGGCCGGAAAATTATTGGTAATAAGCCAGCGTCAGGAACCGAAATTATTGAGGAGCTTGGGCCCTTGCATTTAAAAACCGGCTGTCCGATTGTGTATACTTCGGCTGATAGCGTCTTTCAAGTAGCAGCTCATCTTGAAGTCATACCTCTTGATGAACTTTATTCTATTTGTGAAGTTGCTCGGCAGGTTTTGAGAGGAAAACATGCAGTTGGAAGAGTAATTGCCCGCCCCTTTCTCGGCCAACCTGGAAGATTCAAAAGGACTCCTGATCGAAAAGATTTTTCTCTCAAGCCGCCAGTCAAAACAGTTTTGGATAGAGCTGTTTTGCGGGGTTTGAAAGTTTATGCTTTGGGAAAAGTTGGAGAGATATTTGCGGGAGAAGGTATTAGCGAAATTATTCCTGCAAAAAGCAATGAAGAGATTCTTGATAAGTTGTCAGCTACTCTCTCAATGGCCAGGAATGGAATTTTCTTTGCTAATCTGGTTGATTTTGATATGCTCTGGGGTCATCGCAATGACGCTTGGGGGATGGCTCGGGGCTTGGAAGCGTTGGATAAGCGGATTCCTCTGATAATTGAGGCTTTGGAAGAAAAAGACCTTTTGATTTTTACGGCCGACCATGGTTGTGATCCTACCACTCCTTCAACTGACCATTCACGGGAGTTTGTTCCCCTACTGGCTCTAACTGGGCGAGTGGGGAGGGGATTGAACCTCGGGGTTCGGAAAAGCTTTACTGATGTCGGAAAGACGGTGGCTGAATGGCTCGGCATCGACGATGCTTTTATTCCAGGAGAAAGCTTTGCTTCTCTCTTGCCCCAGTGAGGCATTTTTGTTTTTTGAAGGAAGTGAGTTATAATGAACTTTCTAATACCTCTTGAGGTATTTTAGGAGTTTCAAAACTTGGGTTTAAAAGGAGGAAAGATGGAAACAAAAGTTAAAGTTTACACTACACCAACCTGACCTTATTGTGTGATGGTGAAGGAGTTCCTTCGAGAACAAAATGTAGATTTTGAGGAAGCCGATGTCTCAGTGGATGTTCTTGCCCGCGAAGAAATGATTCAAAAGGCTGGAGCTTTAGTGGTTCCAGTTACTGATTTTGGTGGCGAAATAGTAGTTGGTTTTGATCGCGAAAAAATGCTAAAGATAATCAAAGATTTGAAAAAGTCTTAAATTTATTAAAACCTTATTTCGCGGGCTATTCTCGATAAAGGGTGTCCCTTCGCTTTAATTTCTAGAGTATTAAACCAGCCAAAAGGTGTCCTTTTAACTTCAAAACCCATCTCATTAAGCCTGCCTTCTATCTCTTTCAATACTTTTAAGGCTATTTCAGGAGATGAAGGTTGGCCGAAAAGATGAGCAAATGAATGAAGGACAATGTTTTTGACCCCAATTATTTTTGCATGCTCAACAATGTTTTGAATTGCTTTGTTGATGACTTCTTCTTCTCGTCCTTCGTCTTCTTTTTCTACTGAAGCAAAGATGAGGAGAGTGTTCTCTGCTTCTACCGTTTTCTGCGGATTTTCTTCCTTTAGAGGCGAACGGCTTTTCTCTGTTACTTCAGAGCGAAATTTTTCGAGATGCCAGCCCAAGTATCTCATCTTGGTTTACATTGTTTTTTTAGAAAATTATAATGGTAATGCCACCTGGCAGTAAATTTTTTAGGAGTTAATTTGAAAGAAGATTTCAGCCCGTCAGAGGACAGGGAGTTTGAAAAGACACTTGAGCGGGCAATAGAGAACATTTTAAAGAATTTTTTAAAAAGCATTAAGCTTTCTCGCCTTTATCCTGCTGGTAATCCGTTACCTCTTCAGGCGATAAATCGCTTGTTTTCCCTTTTGGATGAGTTTTTGACGGCGGAAGGCGAATTGCCTTTGCTTCCAACTAGGGAGGGCTTTGTTTATTGTGGAAAAGTTGTTAGCCCCGAATCTAAGGATTTAAAAGAGCTGGCAATTGAGCTTCGTGCTAAATCAGTTTTGAGATTTACTTTTTATGCAGGTTTAACACTTCAGGAGTTGAATGATTTTATTAACCTTCTTAACATGGACGTTGATTCAATTCGGATACAGGGCGGTTTCGATTCTTTGCTTTGGGCTTGTGGTGTAAGTTCAATCACCGTCAAAGAGGGAACGATAAAGATGGTTGAAGTTAAAGGTGTTGCTGAAGAAACTTTAAGTTCCAGCGAGACAGCTTTTTATCAGGGGCTTTTAGGGAAAGAGAAACTTTCTGTTGGTGAGCAAAAAATTCTTTTTCGTTTCCTTAACGATCCACTGAAGCTGGCAGAGTTTTTCAAAGGTTTGGGCAGAAGGATGGCTGGGCTGAAGGAACCAAAAAAAGAAGAATATTTGAATCGTCTGCTGGAGACACTTAAGAGAATTTCGGAAATAATCTCTGGCGAGCAAGGTGAGCGCCAGAGCATTTATTTTCGGAGCGTCGGCGAAGCAATTCTTGCTCTTGATGACGAAATAAAGGCTTTCCTTATTGGTAAAGACATTATTGATGAAAAAATTAGACCGGTAGTCCGAGCCCTAGAAGAACTCAATCCTTCCGAATTAGTTCAGGTTTTTGAGAGCGTAGTAAAAAAAG
>CALKMS010000095.1 GCA_938091145.1 uncultured bacterium | reverse complement strand
GTTCAGGAAGTCAAAGAAAAATTATCCAAAATGGGTTTGAGTTTAAAAAGCTAAGGAGGTAGGTTGCGGCATCAGAAAAAAGGTAGAAAACTTAAAAGAGACTCTTCTCATCGAAAAGCTCTATTGAAAAATCTGACTCGCCAGTTTTTCGAGCATCAAAGGATTATGACCACTGAAGCTAAAGCTAAAGAGGTGAGGTCGTTGATAGAAAAGGTCATTTCCTTGTCTTTAAAAAAAGACTTGGCTTCGCGACGGCAAGCATTAGCGATTTTGGGTAGTAGAGACTTGGTTCATCGGGTTTTTGAAGAAATGCCCGTTCGATATGAAAATAAAGAGAGCGGCTTTACCCGGATTGTTAAGGTCGGTAACCGCCAGGGAGACAATGCTTCTCTGGTTTATATTGAATTAACTTAGCTTTTTCCAATGCTCCTTTTAAAGGAGATAAGCTTTTCCTATAATCCTACTGGTTTTCAAAAGCCTTTATTTGACCAACTAAACTTAAAGGTAGAAAAGGGGAGCTTTTTCGTTCTTTTAGGGCCTTTGGGTTCGGGTAAGTCTACACTGGTTCGTTTACTCCTGGGCTTAGTAAATTTTGAACAGGGCGAATACTGGTTTAATGGGGAAAAATTTTCTGAAAAGCATCGGAAGTTAATTTCAGTTGTTTTTGAAAACGTTGAAGATCATTTTGTCGGTTTATCAATTGAAGAAGACCTTTCTTTCTCTCCTCGTTTCCTTGGATTTTCTCCTGAAGAGACTAGAATGGTTATTGAGGAAGCATTAAAACTTGTAGGTCTGAACAAACCACTCTCAACCTTGATTGAATCTCTTTCGGCCGGGGAGAAGCAAAGACTGGCTTTAGCTGGGGCTCTGACCAAAAAACCACTGCTTTTAGTTTCTGATGAGTCGACTGCTTATCTTGATCCTCAACTTAGAATTAAAATTAACCAAGTTTTTTTGAAGCTTAAAAAAAAGGGGCTTACTATTTTTCACACTACTCATTTTTTAGAAGAGGCTTTTTTATCGGATTATTTGGGGATTTTAAAAGAAGGGAAAATAGAAGTTTTCAGACCAGCCGAAATTTTATTAAATCTTGAATACTTTAGTGAGATTGGCGTTTATGTTCCGCGTTGGCTATTTCGTGTTCGAAAGCAGTTTGGCAAAGAAAGCCCTTTTTTATTGACCCGTCAAAGTTTTCTGGAAGTGCTATGCTCTATGAATTAGAGAGAGTTAGTTTTTCATATCCTTCTGGTGACTTTGTTTTAAAAGAAGCAAGTTTGAAGATTGGAAAAGGTCAAAAGGTTGTGGGTATTGGCCCTTCGGGTTCAGGGAAAACTACTTTTTTGCAGATTTTAGCTGGGCTTTTAAAACCTACCGGAGGAAGTCTTTTTTTTCGCTCTCAAATGGGAGTTAAACTGCAGCGACCAGGCGAGGTGGTAATGGCTTTTCAATTTCCGGAAAGCTGTTTTGTAGCGAACACGGTTGAGGAAGAAGTTTTTTTAACTTTCCGTGAAGCGGGGCTCAGCTTAAAACGGGGGGAAGAGAAACTTAATAAGTTAGCAAGAGCCTTTTCTTTCGACATCGAAAGATTTTTAAAAAGATCCCCCTTTTCTTTAAGCAAAGGGGAAAAGCGCAAGCTGGCTTTGATTTCTTTACTTGTCCTTGAGCCAGAGGTCATTATTCTTGACGAACCAGAAACGGGGCTCGATGGTAAATCCATTGCTGCACTATATCGATTATTAAAAGGCTTAACAGCTGAGACCTTGATTTTAGCGACCCATCAAATTGAAGAGGTTTATAGCTTAGCGGATGTTTTTATTTATCTTTTTGATGGAGAGATTGTCTTTTGGGGGAGTAAAGAAGACCTGAATCACGCTCCGTTTGAGCTTAGAAAAAAAATACCCTTGGAGTTTTTACCTTTCGAGCTGGCTTTGAAGTGGAAGGGCAACCAAAAATGTTAAATCAAGTTGACCCACGAGTGAAAATATTCAGCTTGTTTCTTCTAACCTTAACAATTTTGTTTTTACCTTTAAATCTGGCTCTTTTTTTGAGCTCTTTTTTTCTTTTTATTTATCTTCTCCTCGGACTGCCACCGGAAATTTTATTAAAGAATCTGAGAGCTTTGAGCCTTTTTTTTGTTATGGCTTTTTTGGCCCAGATTTTCTTTTCTGAGGGGCCTTCTTTTATTTCTTTGGGCTTTTTCAAAGTTAGCTACGTTGGCTTGCAAAGTGGATTTCTTACCTTAGCTCGTCTTGTTTCTTTCGTTACTTTGTCGACTTTCTTGACCGCGACCACCTCGTCTGCTCAATTAGCTTGGGGATTTGAGGGACTTTTTGCTTTCTTAAAGAGACTGGGCTTTCCAGTTTCGGAAGTTGCTTTGAGTGTTGCTCTGGCTTGGCGTTATGTTTCTCTATTGAAAAACGAAGCGGAAAGGGTAAAAAAAGTTCATCAAGCTCGAGGACTGAACTTAAACCGAGGTATTGTTGCTCGTTTTAAGCAAGCTGTCTGGATTGCTATTCCTCTTTTGATTAGTTCTTTTGAAAAAGCTGAGAGGCTGGCGGAGGTAATGGAAGTTAGGGGATTTGGCGTCTCCCCCTTTCTAAAAAATCGAGGGAGTTTGACTGCATTGGATTATGCCTTTCTCCTAGCGACCTTAGTAATTTTTATTGTGTTAATGTTGATGAGGAGCTATTTTGGATAATTTTTTTCGTTTGATTGTTCAATATAACGGAACTAATTATCATGGTTTCCAGAGGCAAAAACATTGTCGTACTGTTCAAGAAGAGTTAGAGAAAGCGCTTTCCATTATTTTAAGAGAGAAAATAATGATTAAGGCAGCTTCACGAACTGATAGGGGTGTCCATGCTCTTGGTCAGGTAGTGACTTTCAATTCCTCATGTTCGGATTTGAAAGAAGATTTCCTTTATCATCTTAACGCCGTTTTACCAAAGGACATCAGAGTGGTGAAAGTTGGGAAGACCAACCAGTTTTTCCATCCTCGCCGAGATGCAGTTATGAGGCACTATTCTTATTTAATTAATAATTCTCCTTATTCATCGCCTTTTTTGGATGACCTAACCTATCATTGTCCTTTTCCATTAGATTTGGAGAGAATGAGATCTGTGGCCCAATTATTTTTAGGAGAGCATGACTTTAAAAGTTTTACTACCAGTGAAGAAACTCGCCCAACCATTCGTTCTTTTAAAAAAATCGAGATTAAAAAAGAAGATAATTTAATAGAGATTAATTTTTCTGGTCTTTCTTTTTTATACAATATGTTGCGAATGGTTGGAGCGGCTCTGGTTCAAGTCGGACTGAAAAGGACTACTCAGCAAGAGATAGCTTTATGTTTAAACTTGAAGAAGAAGCCTTCTTTTGCTCCTTTGCCAGCAAAGGGATTATTTTTGGTTAAGATTGATTATCCCGATGGGTTTACCGATAACGTTTTTCAAGGGAAGGGCATTCCATTTCCCAGCGCCCTTCTTTCATAACTTCTCTTGGTGTAAGACTTAAGCTGCAGGTAAAGCTAAAGTGAACACATTCAAGACAGCCAGACCATTTAAGTTCCCATTCTTTTTTATCAATTTGTTTGAGAAAGATCTGGAAGTAATCGGGTAAGGTTTGCTGAAAAAGTTTGCGTGCTCTTATCATTTCTGAAAAACTTTTGGCTCCACAGAGTTCGGAGAGAAGGCATAAACGGGGCAGAACCTTCCTAAGTACCTCAGGGTCATCCTTAAGGGGAAGCAATTCCTGAATTTCCTTTTCTAAAATAAAGATTTCCTCATCAAGGTTTTTGGCTTCTCGTGCTATTTTCCGGTGAATCTGAGGTATTTTTGAAAAAGCCTCTTCTACTTCTCTCTCTTTTTCCTTCATCCTTTAATCTACCCCTTTTTAATTATAATCATCCTGCATTGACACTTTCAATTTTTGGGTTTTACCTTTTCGTAGCTAAAGATTGTTACCTTTAACCTTAGGAAAAAGTGGACTTGCGCGCACTTCTTTTTCAATCTTAATTAATTCCCTTATATAAAAGGTGCATTGGAAAACTTGATGTTCTCCTTAATCCCTTTTATTTTAAGAGAAAGACAAATTGAAGAGCTTATCCTAAGGAGAAGACAGAAGAAATTATAAACAAGTGAGAAATGCTTAAGAAAAACTTATTCTGAGAAGAAAACAATAAAAACTCTTTTTTAAAGGGATGTCGGGAGAAGTTTGTAATGCTTTTTATAGCAAGCCAATTACTCTTTTTCTCCATTCAGAGCAAAGGAAAATAATTTCTCTTTGTTCGAAAAGAAGACAAATTTTGAGATTAATTCGTCGCTCGGCTCCTTTCAATGATAAGGGGGAAATGTCATTGCGAGTGGCGAAGCCTTCATTTCGTCATTGCGAGCCTTTTTTGTCATTGCGAGCGACGATACTTTTTGTTGCTAAGGCGACTTTTTTGTCATTGCGAGCGAGCCGCAAGGCGAGCGTGGCAATCCCTGAGATTGCTTCGTCCTGCTTCGCCTTCGGCTCGCAGTCCTCGCAATGACACGAAAGAAAGATTGCCTCGGGTGCTTACGCACC
>CALKMS010000094.1 GCA_938091145.1 uncultured bacterium | reverse complement strand
CGGGTCAGAACTTCTCTTTCTGAAGTTAGCAAGTATGTGGGAGGTGAAGATGAAAATAAAATTTTTCTTCAAAAAAGACTGCCCGAAGTGTCCTGAAGCAAAAGAAATTCTGGCAAAAATTGGCGCTAATTATGAAAGTTTTGACATTGATACCATTGATGGTATGACCGAAGCAGCTTATTACGATGTTTTTTCGACGCCTTCAATTTTAATCTTTAACGAAGCAGGTGAGGAAATCAAGAGTTGGAGAGGAAAACCTCCGCAATTGGAAGAAATAAAGGAAGTTCTGTAATTTTCGGCGGTTTTCTGCCCGCTTCAATGCTTGACTGGGAAGGGAAGATTTCCTCAGTTTTTTTCACTGCCGGCTGTAATTTCCGTTGTCCTTATTGTCACAATCCCGAACTTGTGGTTGGTATTGAAAGCTTAATTCCTTTCGAATGGGAAGACCTTTATTCACATTTAAAAACCAGAATTGGCTGGCTGGATGGGGTTGTAATTGGCGGAGGAGAGCCAACTATCCATTCTGATTTGCCATTTTATTTAAAAGAAATTAAAAAATTGGGTTATCTGATTAAGCTCGATACTAACGGAAGCAATCCTTTAATGCTTGAAGAGATAATTAAAGAAGGTTTAGTTGATTTTGTGGCCATTGATTTGAAAACCAGCTTTGACCACTATAGAGATGCTACTCAAAATTTTAGCTCAGCAGAGTTGATTAGAAAAAGTGTCGAAATAGTTTTAAACAGTGGAATTGACCATGAATTTAGGACTACTGCTGTTCCTGGGATAGTAGACCGCCAGGACGTTTTAAACATCGCTAAAGAGGTCAAAGGAGCTTCCAGTTATGTTTTACAACAGTTTAATCCCAAAGTAACACTTAGCAAAGAATTACGCTCGGTGGAGCCTTATTCAGAAGAAACACTGCGTAGTTGGGTTGAGGAAGCAAACGAAATAGTTCCCACCCGATTGAGAGGTGTCTAAAGTTGAAAATTAAAGTAAAAGTTAAAAGATTAGATACTGGCTTGCCGTTGCCAAGTTTTGCTCATCCCGGAGACGCTGGCGTGGATCTCTTCAGTCGCATAGATGTCTTACTTAGGCCCGGAGAAAGAGCGACAGTACCAACCGGTATTGCCATAAGTTTACCCTTAGGATGGGCTGCTTTCGTTCAACCCAGAAGTGGTTTAGCTGCTAATCACGGGATCACAATTGTTAATACTCCCGGCTTAATAGACTCTAGTTATCGTGGCGAAATTAAGGTGATCTTATTAAACACTGATAGCAAATTCAGTTTTCAGGTAAAACGGGGAGATAAAATTGCTCAGATGGTAGTCCAGCAGGTGGGGGAAATTGAATGGGAAGAGGTGGACGAACTTGATCCAACTTCTCGGGGCGAAAGAGGTTTTGGGAGCACAGGAGTCTAATTTTTAGTTTGGGAAAGGAAGAGAGCCCATTATCAGCTTATATGCATTCTTACGCTTTCTGAGCGGTTTTTGAGGCTCGATGTTCTCCTAAAAAAATAGATCTAACCCGATTTAGGCTTTCGGGCGTTTGTGTGTTTCGCTTATCTATTGTTGCATTTCTGTTCACCGAATTCTCTGTTTAATTTGTTCTATCTGAAGAACTTTTAGAAAAAAATTTTTACGACACTTAACAAAGTTTAAAACGTTATAAAATTTGAGAGTTTAAAAGTTAAGGATCAAGTTGCGATAATATATGTTATGTAAACTAAATTTGTCTTTGACCTTTTGCTTAAATTGGGTAAAATAAGGTATCTCTGGAAGGAATGGTTACTGAAGAAATGCCAAAGATTTATGAAGATTACTGCAATAGAGTATGCGGACATTTAAAACTTTCCGAAAGGCGCTGCTTCCGCAACGAATGTCATTTGAAAAACTTTTTTGATGAACTTTTACTCAAAATACCAAAAGAAACCATGCTGAGTCTTTCTGATACCATCCGGGCTCTTCAGGTTGAAAATGATTTAAGAGATACTCGTTACGGCAGCTTAATTAAACAAATAAATTTACAAGGTTCTGCCCTCTCTATTAACTTTGATGACTCAGTTCTTTCAGATGAAGATAAGATGAAGTTAAATTTTGTTAATCCCGATGAGGTTCTTATTATTTCTGCATATCGAATTCTAGTGAAAAGTCCTCAGATTAATGAGTTTAAGCTTTCCTGCTCACTAAAAAACTTACCGGAGATTAATTTGGTAACCACTCGTCAAAGACTCATTGAACTCATTTCTTACGAAGGCTTGCGCGAGATCAAAGCAGATTGGAAAGCTATTTGGAACTATTTTCGACCAGTTTTGAACAATCAAGAGTTTGCCACAAAAGTTCGGAACTTTCTTAATGGTTACTCAAATGACAATCCGATTGAGTTTCAAAATCGCCAATCCTCAGGTTGGCTTAATAGATTTTTGAGGTAACATACGGTAAATGAAAAAAGCTGCTTACCCTATAACTTACTATGCTTTTACTAAAGAAGCAGTTTTTTATCTTTCTTTGTTGCTTCTGGTATTGGTTCTCTCTCTTTTGCCTCTAAATTTGCTGGCGGCAATTTCCATTTTTCTTTTTATACCGGTCCTCGTAACTTCTGCTTTCTGGTTTAAAACCGGCGGATTTTGGGCGGGAATTGCATCGGCTTCCATTTTAATCGCCGTCTTTATTGCCTACTTTTTGGCTGACTTTTCCTTTTCTCCTATGTCAATTTTGTCATTTTTTTTAGTTGTGCTCTATCCGATTGCTGGCTGGTATTTGGGGCAAACTGCCCGTTCAGTTTCCAATCAGTTTGGTGAATTAGAACAACACCGGTTGAGCACTGCCATAAGCGCTATTTATACAAAGGAGTATTTATCAAATCTTATTCATAAATACATAAAAGAATACGAAAGATATAAAAGTAATTTCTCAATCATTTTGATGGAAATTGATCCGAAAGCTTTGGAAATGGTTAGCGCTTTCCGAAGGGAACATATATTAAGTGAAGTTGCTACCGTTATCAGGAAAAATATTAGAACGATCGATGAGCTTGGGCGTTATGAAAATCAATTTTTAATGGTCCTCCCCCACACTCCTTTCCAAGGCAGCCAGGTTGTTGAAGAGAGAATTAAAAAATTAATGCTAAAAGTTTTGCAAACCCACGGATGCGAACCAACACCTGATCAAATCTACGCCGCCGCTGTTTCTTACCCTGAAAATAAACAGGGTATGGAGAAGCTCCTTCATGCTTTAGAAGAACCGATTTCTTTTTCTGAGTAGCTTCGCGATTACTTTTTCCCTTCGATTTCCCTCTTTATAGCTTCAATTTTCCCTTTTATCTCTTCAAGTTCGGCTTTAAGTTTTTTGACTTCTTCCTCTTTGGCTTTAATTTCATCCTCTTTGGCTTTCACCTGAGCTTCTAGCTCTTCTATTTCTTTCTTTTTTTCGCTCTTCTTAGCCTCAACCCGACGTTCCAGAATAGCAGAAATCAAATTCTCTTCCTCTGGATACTTTTCCAAGCACTCAGGCCCTATCGGATGAACAAGACTGCCGACTTGAACTTCTTTTCCTTTAATTGTTTTCCGGGCATCCTTGTAAAGCTTGTAAGTATCCCCTTCTAAGATATAGTACTCAGCATAAACGACACTGTCGGCATCACAAAGAAAACACTTTTCTGCTTTTTCAACTTCCTTTCCATTTTTAAAATCGTATTCAAAATGAACTCCCATTTCAACCTCCTTTAAAAATATTTAAATTAAAATAGAATGGCCTGGCTCAAGAATTTTTCCTTCAAAACCCCTTTCCTCAATTTGGGAAACGAACTGATTAGGGTCAACCTGACGAGACTGGTAAATTCCAGCTGGAAGATTATAATGCATTGGAACTACTACCCTTGGCTTAATTTTGTCTACCGCTAAAATTGCTTCGGTTGGGTCCATCGTTGTTCCCCCACCGATTGGCAAAAGCAAAAGGTCGGGTCTCCACTCTTCCCAGTCTTCTCTTAGGAGAGTTTCCCCCAAATGACAAATAGTTCGTTCTTCAATGGTGATCAAGTACCCAAGCCCTTCAGGAGCTACACTTTTGCGTTTAAATAAGCTTCGTAACCCCCCACCAATTTGTCCAGGAGTAGCTATAAAAGCCTGAGTTCTTACCCCAAGCAGGTAAATTTCTTCTTGATTTTTGATTGGTTGGAAGTTAATGTTTTCAACATTTATATGTTCTTTTAATTCCTCCGGTCCAATCACAACCTTAAAACCTGACGAAATGACCGAAGAAAGTGCTCCTGAATGATCTTCGCCAATTGAAGTTACTAAAATCAGATCTGCATCGCTATATTCATCGGCCGGTATGATAGGGCTATCATCCGGAATGGCCTTTCCGGGATCAATAATTATTTTTACCGTTTCGCCTTTGATAACGAAAGATGAATAGCCATAAAAAATTACTCTAACCAATTTTACCTTCCTTTGCTTTTTCCAAGTGATAATATAGTTTACCTAATCTCTCTGCTAATTCCAAAAACTCTTTCTTTGTTTCTTCAATTTCTTTCTCG
>CALKMS010000093.1 GCA_938091145.1 uncultured bacterium | reverse complement strand
ATGAAATTGAATTAAAAAAACTTTCTACTTATAATTGGCTTATTTTTACTAGCGCCAATTCAGTTAAGTATTTTTTTTCTTTGTTAGAAAAATATCGGCTTGATTTACCTGCCTCGTTAAAAGTTGCGGCAATTGGTTCAGCTACAGTTTCTGCCCTTGGCAAAAGAGGTGTAAAAGTCGATTTAAAACCGGAGAAAGCAGTAGGCGAAAGTTTGGTTGAAGCTTTTTCAGTGATTGATTTGGAAGGAAAAAAAATTCTTTTTCCTCGGGCCAGGGTTGCACGTGAACTAGTGGTGGAGGAACTTACTCGAAGGGGAGGAGAGGTTAAAGTTTTTATTGTTTATGAAACTGTTCCTTGCACTGATTATTTGGATGAGGCTTTGAGAGAGTTAAAAAAAGGTGTTGATGTGGTAACTTTTACCAGTGCCTCAACAGCTATAAATTTTTATCATTTGCTTGAAGGAAAAGTTGAGCAAAAGATATTGAAGAGATTGAAAGTTGTCTGTATTGGTCCCATAACTGCTGAAGCCGTTGCTAAGCTTGGCTATCACGTTGACGCCATAGCTAAAGAATACAATACTGATGGCTTGGTTGAAACTTTGAAGGAATTAGCCTTAAATAATTAGTCTCGTGATTGAATTTAGGATGTGGGGCTGTAGCTCAGCGGGAGAGCGCTACCTTCGCACGGTAGAGGTCGGCGGTTCAAATCCGCTCAGCTCCACCAAAAACGCAGCTTCAAATCTTTTGCCCACTTTGAAAGAGCACATTGAAATCTTATTTAAACTCGTTAAATTTAAATTCCCTTTGAGTTTACCAATCTGTTGAACTTTAAATGTGCCTTTAATAAAATTTTAATTATCTCTTTTTAATGAGTGTCGGAGTGGCGGAATTGGCAGACGCGCTGTCTTGAGGGGGCAGTGCTCGGATAGAGCGTGCGGGTTCAAATCCCGCCTCCGACACCAGCTTGGTTTTCTTTTTTGGTCATTCACTGTCTCACTTTATTCTCTATGTTTGTTTATCTTCTGAAATTTGCTTTTTTAAACTTTAAAAGCAAAAGGTTTTTTTCTTTTTTCTACAGGGAGATTACAAGTTTCTTTTTACCTGAATCAGTCGATTGAGAGTGAGAAGATGGGAATTAATAGAAATTATCAGAAGACCGATAAGGGGAAGATTAAGAAGAGAAAAAATAAAAATGATGAAAAGGCGACCGTCTCTGTTGGCGAAAAGAAAGTTAGCTATTTGATCTTCCTTTTGGGGAAGATAAGTTTTTTTAAAAGTACTCTTAAACTTTTCTTTGAAGAGCATCGAAAGAGGAGCGCCGCTCAACGCTAAAGCTCCCAAGATTATAGGCAAAGAAGAAGGTTTTTGCATATAGGATAAAAAAGTGAGTCCTGAAATAATGGCAGCATCGGCGTAGCGGTCAAGAATTGAATCTAAAATTGAACCGAATGGTGTTTGCTTGAATTTGACTCTTGCTATTTCTCCGTCGATTCCATCAATGATGGAGGAAAGTTGACACAAAATACCGGCAACAAAGGAGTTTTGGAGAAAGAAAAACAAGGCGGAAGCCAAGCTCAATAAAAAAGAAAAAAAAGTTATCTGGTTGGGGGTGAGAGAAGTTTCAGCTAGAAGCGAGGTGAGAAAAAGAGAAACGGGTCTATTGATAAATTTGGCTACCCATCCGTCAGTAGGACTTCTTATGGAGGAAAGAAGTTTTTTTCTTGCCCATTTGAGATCAGTAAAAGAGTCAATATCCTGCCAAAAGGCTTTAATAGGTTCAGCTTTAAGATGTTTCTTTTTTGCTAGCTCTTTAATCCCTGCTGTAACAGTACATTCGTTGTTTTTAGCTGCTTTTTTTAAAGCCGGGAAAATTTCGGGGGTTAAAAGAAACATACCGCAGTCAATCCCGTCAAAGTCCTTTAAATTTTTTCCGATATCTACAATAAAATTTTTTTCCAGCTTCACTTTTGTGGCATCTTCTCTGTTTATTCCAGGAGCGGCTGATGTATCTATCCAGAGGTGAGAAAAGCCCTTTTCCTTTAAAGAGCGCTCAATGAATTCCCTGGCGCCTTTTGGCTCAAAGAAGTGGTCAGCCATAAGAAGAAGAAAGCGGTCTTCGTTTTGAACGAATTTTTGAGCGCAAAGCAAGGAGCTGCCATTTCCCTTTTTCCAATGCGGATTTTTAAAAAAGTAGAGCTGAATTTGAGAAGACAGATTAAAGGAGAGATTTCGAATAATTTCCTCACCTTTATAACCAACGACGATGCCTATTTCCTTTACACCAATTTCTTTTAAAAGAAAGATGTTTCTCTCTAAAAGAGAAAGCCCAAGGAGTTTTAAAAGCCCCTTGGGCTTATTTTTGGTTAATGGTTGGAGGCGTTCTCCTTTACCAGCTGCTAGAATTATTGCTTTCAAATCATCTATCCCTCTCTCCTTTGATGAATTCTTCTACTGCTTGTCTTGCGTCTGCATCTGGCATTTGTTCGGGAGGATGTTTCATAGTGTAAGCGGAAATAGAAGTGAGGGGTCCGCCAATTCCTCTTTCTCTTGCTAGCTTGCAACACCTGATAGCATCGATGACGCAACCAGCACTATTTGGCGAGTCTTCTACCTCCAGTCTTAAATCTAGATTCATAGGTACGTTTCCAAACATTCTTCCTTCCATCCTGATGAAGCAGATTTTTTTATCCTTTAGCCAAGGCACATAGTCTGAAGGGCCAATATGAATGTTTTCTGCTTCTATTCCTTGAGCAATTTGGGATTCGACAGCTTTGGTTTTAGAAATTTTTTTGGAATAAAGCCTTTCTCTATTTAGCATGTTTAAAAAGTCGGTGTTCCCTCCAAAATTTAGTTGGTATGTATGATCAATTTTTACACCGCGATCAGAGAATAGCTTTGCTAAGGTACGGTGAATTATCGTTGCACCTACTTGGGATTTAATATCGTCACCGATTATAGGAATGTTTTTTTCCGCAAAGCGCATGGCCCATTCTGGGTTGGAGACGATAAACACTGGTATACAATTAATAAAGCTTACGCCAGTTTTAATACATGCTTCAGCATAGTGTTCAGTTGCTTTTTGTGAGCCTACAGGAAGGTAATTTATAAGAATTTCGGCCCCACTTTCCTTTAATACTTCGCTGACGTCTACTGGTTTATCCTTGGAGATTAAAAAGGTGGAGTTGTCCGGATATTTTTTCATGTGCTCCGAAAAACCATCCAGGACTGGTCCCATCTGCACGGTAACTCCGTACTCTGGCAGGTTTTCCCATATCGTCTGAGTACAGTTTGGCAGAGCGAAAACTGCTTCTTCGAGTGGCTTTCCAACTTTTCTCTGGTCGATGTCAAAAGCCGCAACTACTTCGATGTCCCAGGGGTAGTACCCGCCGATTTCGAGGTGCATTAATCCGAGAGGGGTTTCCCCCTGGTTATTTCGGTAGTACTCAATGCCTTGCAAAAGTGCGCTTGCGCAGTTACCTACTCCTGCAATGGCTATCTTTATCTTACTCATTTACAACACCTCCTAATAATAGGTTTAGTAGTAAGCAAAAAATTAGCCACAGATCAAAGAAAGAAAGCTAGAAACTAAGAACAAAAGAAATGTCCTTATATAATAACAAATATTTTCGAAAAAGGGAATATGCATAGCCAGTGAACATCTTTCTTTTTCTCTATGGAGCTGAGTTAAAAAAGATAGATTTTAACTCTTCTTAAGGTACAATTTTTCAACCAGAACCTATTTTTACTCTAACATTTTCTTGTTCTCGTATTATCGATAATACGAGAATATTTAATTTAAAGATTTAAAGGGCAAGGCTGCCGGAAGATAGAAGGATTTTTTAAAAAAGATTCTATGAGGATTGTAATTTACAAGCTATGAGAAACTCAATTTGGGATTTAATTAAAATTCATATAGTTTGGCAAAAGTCTTTTTTAAAGTCCCTCTCTAGAAAAGAGGAAATAAACAATTAAAATTCATATAGTTTGGCAAAA
>CALKMS010000092.1 GCA_938091145.1 uncultured bacterium | reverse complement strand
AAAACGAGGTTGACTAATTTTAAAGAAAGTATTTAAATAGCAAGATTATAATTGATGAATAATGAAGGCGGGAAAGAAGGTTCATAAATGCATTTTGTTGTTGGCGGCTGTGGGCGAGTAGGCTCTCAATTAGCGAACGCTTTGAGTTCAGAGGGGCACGACGTTGTCGTTATCGATAGCGAAGAAGACTCTTTCCGCCGCCTTGGTTCAACTTTTAACGGGATAACTTTGGTGGGCAACACTTTTGACGTCGATATCCTTAAGGAGGCCCGAATCGAAGAAGCCACAGGTTTTGCCGCTGTAACTCACCTTGATAACACCAATATAATGGCGGCTGAGGTTGCCAAGCATCTTTTTAATGTTCCTCGAGTGATTGCTCGACTTTATAACCCTGAAAGGCTTTCAACTTATGAAAAGCTTGGACTTGATGTTGTTTGCGGTACTACTATTGTAGCTTCCATTATCCGTGACCGTCTTTTGGGCTACAATACACATGTTTTAGCTGTTTTCCCTCAGGGAGAAGTAGAAATTATAAAATTAAAAGCGGAGGGCGGATTGATAGGTAAAAAAGTTGGTGAAATAGAAAAAAAGGGGGAAGTTAGAGTGGCTGCGCTCAATCGGGGTGGCACTTATTTAGTTCCATCGGCTGAGACAATTGTTGATAAAGAGGATTTTTTGATAGTGACTGTTTACCGGCCTAAGGCTGGTGAGTTTTTTAAAAAGTATAAGTTAGAGGGCTTATTATAATGTTTATAATCATTGCTGGCGGTGGAAAAGTTGGTTCTTATCTGATTCGGGACCTTTCGCAAAAAAAACATTCAGTTGTCTTAATTGAGAAGAGACCTGAAAGATGCCGTTTGATTGCTGAGAACAATCCTGATGCTTTGGTTATTAAAGGCGATGCCTGCGATATTCGTTATCTTGAGGAGGCAGGTGCTGATAGAGCTGACGTGATTGCTGCCGTTACGGGTGACGATGACGACAATTTGGTAATTTGCCAGATAGCGAAAGAAGTTTTTAAAACGCCTCGAATCATCGCTCGGGTTAATGACCCAAGAAACGAGAAAGTTTTTCAGCAGGTTGGCATCCGACATGCTATTTCGGGAACCAGCATTATTGGTCGTCTAATCGAAGAGGAAGCTACTTTTGGCGACTTTCTTCGTCTGGGGTTTTTAAAGGAAGGCAATTTGGCTTTAGTTGAAATGGAGTTACCACTTAATTCTCCTGTAGCTGAGAAGAAAATTTCTACTATAGGTTTTCCTAAAGATTGTGTTTTGCTGGCCGTGATTAGAGGTGAGGAGATTATTATTCCTAAGGGATCGACTGTTCTAAAGCCTGGAGATAAGGTGATTGCCGTGACTTCAGTCGAAAAAGAGATTGTCTTTCGAGATGTTTTGACTGGTAAATTAAAACCTCAAGCTTGTCCTTTGTAGGAGTAAAAAGTTGATTGTCAGGAGAGATGGAAATTGGATAAGGTTTTAAACAGTGAGAGAAAGTGCCTTATTGGCTGGTTTAAATCTTCACTTAAGGTTTTGTTGGGTTTACTGGTTGAAGTTGCTTATTTTGTCTGGCTTGTTTTGACTTCGGCTTTTTTGCTTTTTCTTTTTTTGCAATTTAAAGCTGTTTTTTGAGCGGGATGTTTTTAAGGCCCAGTCAGAGTTGCCTGAGAAGCATCCTTTATTATTTAGGTAAGATACTTTACCTTTTCGCTTTTCTTTTTTTGATCCCTGCTTTTATTGCTCTTCTTTTTAAGGAAATAAATCCATTTTTCGATTTTCTCATCGGTTTTTCGGTTGCTTTTATTGTTTCTCGCTTATTTTACTGGTTAGGGTCTGAGGGAAGTTTAAGAGTTGGTGACTCCCTAAGTTTGGTAGCGATTTTGTGGGTAGTTGCTATGTTATTGTCTGCTTTACCTCTCTACCTGTCTGGTCACTATGGGTCTTATTTGGATGCTTGTTTTGAAGCAATGAGTGGGTTGACCACCACCGGTCTCACTTTAGTTCAGGATCTTGATCACATGGCTTACTCAACCAATTTCTGGCGTCATTTTATAATGTTTATTGCTGGTCAGGGCATAGTAGTGGCTGGAATTTTGGTTTTTGGGCCGGCAGCGGGCACTCTTTACAACCTTTACGTTGGGGAAGGTCGGGAAGAGAAGATTTTTCCCAATGTAGTCAATACAGCTAAGTTTATCTGGGCAGCCAGTTTTGTTTATTTAGCAGTTGGGGTTTTTGTTTTAGCTTTAGTTTTGTTTTTTGGTTCTGGAATTAGTTTTTTGCTGGCCATATTTCATAGCGCCTGTCTTTTTATGGCAGCCTTCGACACTGGAGGTTTTACTCCTCAATCTCAGAGTGTTCTTTACTATCATAATTTTTTAGTTGAGTTAGTAACTTTGTATTTGATGATAGCTGGAACAATGAACTTCGCTTTACATTTCAACCTCTGGTTTAAAGATAAGAAAGAGATAATTAAAAACATCGAAACAAGAAGCTTGTTTTTTACTATCCTTTTGTGCTGGATTATCGTAATTTACGGTTTGATGAAACCCCCTTATTATCTCTCAAGTTTTGCTTCTTTGTTCAAGAAAGGTTTTTACCACGTTTTATCAGCTCATTCTGGAACTGGGTATATGACAATCTACGCAAAACAGTTGGCAACCCAATGGAGCGAAGCCGCGTTAATTGGTTTGATTTTAGCAATGGCTTTTGGAGGAAGCTCTTGTTCAACAGCCGGGGGGATTAAGGCGATTCGCCTTGCCATCTTTTTTAAAAGCCTGGCGCTTGAGGTGAAAAAAAGGGCGTTACCATCTAGCGCTATTGTTCTTGAACGCTTTCACCACTTTAGGGAGCAGATTTTGAACGAAGAGATAGTATGGTCTGCTTTTTTCATAACTCTACTTTATCTTTTGACCTATTTTTTCGGTGGGTTGATTGGAAGTCTTTTGGGTTACCCATTTTTATTTTCCTTTTTTGAGTCTGTTTCGGCTACTGCTAATGTTGGATTATCGGTAGGCATTACTAATCCTTCTATGCCTGAAATCTTGAAGGTGGTTTATATAATTCAGATGTTAGCTGGCAGGTTAGAGTTTATCTCTATTATCTCGGTCTTTGGTCTATTTAATGCAATTATAAGAGGGAAATGAAAAGAATTGCTTCAGTTTTATTCTTTTTCTTTTTTTGTTTTTTTGCTCCTTGCTTTAGCGTATGCGGGGCTGAAATTAACGATTTGGTAAATGAACCTGTGAGATGGGAAGGGTTGGAAGTAAAAGTAAGAGGTGAAATTGTAGGGGATATTTTAAAAGGCGAGGGCGGATCTTTTTGGATAAATGTTAGCGATGGGGAGAGTGCAATTGGCGTTTTTTTACCCCAAAAACTGGCGAAAAACTTGGAAATGGAGAGGTGGAAAGGGGGTAACTATTTGGTGAAAGGTACTGAATTAATGATAAAAGGTGTTTTTAATAGCGCTTGCGCTGAACATGGTGGCGATTTAGATTTACATGCTATGGAAGTAAGGTTAATCCGCGAAAGCCGATCTATTCACCATCCTTTGAGTTTTTTAAAGGTCAAACTGGCTTTGTTTTTGTTTTTTGTAGCGTTAGCTTTCTTTTTGTTTACCAGGTCTTGACCATCTTTGGCTTTTAGCTATATTTATTTATAGTTGCGGATGTAGTTTAGTGGCAAAACGTCGGCTTCCCAAGCCGAAGATCGCGGGTTCGACTCCCGTCATCCGCTCCAGTTAATTTATGAAGAAACTTGAAGAGTACCTTTCCTTTTCGTTATTCTGTAACTATGAAGATAAGCTTTGGCGCTCGGGGGAAGGAAGTTCGCGACATTCAGTCTCGCTTAATGAGGCTTAACTACGACTTGGGGATAGCTAAAGCTGATGGTGTTTTTGGTAAGTTGACGGAGGAGGCGGTGAAGAATTTTCAAGCCCGGGCTGGACTAACCCCAACTGGAATAGTTGATGAGTTGACCTGGCAGAAATTGTTTGAGGAAAGTCTTTTTTTGGGCGAACGCTTGCTTTACCTTCATTTTCCTTACTTTAGAGGCAGAGATGTACGAGATTTACAGTTTAAATTAGTCAATCTTGGATTTAACCCAGGCCCGATTGATGGTGTGTTTGGGCCTAAAACTGAAAAGGCGTTGAAAGAATTTCAACGGTCGGCTGGCTTAATCGTTGATGGTATTTGTGGGCCTGAGACGCTAGCTTTTTTGGAGAAATTTAAAGGGAGACATAGTGAGAAAGATGAAGTTCCAGCTTATCCTTATCGGGAAGTAATTACCCCTTTCCCTCGGTGGTTAAAGATAGCTCTTTTTTTGAGCTCGAGCAAGAGAAAAGAAAATTTGGACAAAAATTATCTTCTTTCTTTGATGGGACGGCTTTCAAGGATTTTTACTGCCTGGGGTATTCCTTGCTATTTCCTTGAAACTTTGAGCCAAAAATTCGAAAAAGGTGATCTATTGTTATCATTTGGGACTCTGGCTTCAAAGGTAAAGCTATTTCCGGTCGAGGTTCTTTTGGAGCACCCAGATGAGGGGTTGAGGGCTCGGGAAGGGGAAAGCTTAGCAGGTTCTATTGCTCAAAAGCTTCAGGAAAGATTCCCTCTTTTAGCTAAAAATAAAGTTCAGGTAAAGGCGGCTAAGGACTTTCCTCCTAATGTGCTCGCTGTCTCTTTTTCTTTTACTTTTGGGGGAGAATTTTTGGAGCTAATTTCTAAAAACGAGGAGGCTCAACAAAGATTGGCTGGAGCGATAACTGAGGGAATAAAGGAGTACTTTGGCGGAAAACAAAAGCGTTAGAGGACCTATTTTTATAAAAAAGCCAGTTTGCCATTGAACACTTTTTATGTTAAACTTCTGCTAGATGAATGATTTTTCATTGAGAAAGCATGTTTTTTTAAAAGCCTGGTCTTTGAGCCTGGCTTTTATTTTGTTGTTTGTTTTTGACTTTCCGGTTTTTTCTAGTCCACGTTTAGCCGAGAGAAGAGCTCGCCTTCAAGAGGTCAAATCAGAGTTAGAGGCAATTGATGATCGCTTGAGTGAAGCAGTTGAAGATTATAATTACGCTCGCTATCGGTTGATTAAAGTTCAGCAGACGTTAGGGAGAGTAAGAAAGGCTTTGCTGGTCACCAAGAGAAGGTTGGTTCAGAGGGAGGAAGTTTGGGCCAAGAGAGTCAGGGCAATTTATAAACAGGGCCCTTTTTCTGAATTAAACTTTATCCTTAAAGCTAACACTTTCGAGGAGTTTTTAAAAGGGGGTCGTTATGCTCGACTGATTGTTAAGAGCGACGCGAATCTGGTTAAAGAAATTAGAAATTTAAAGGTAAAGAATGAGAGACAGTTATTAGCTCTTAATCGAGCCAAAAGAGAGCAGATCAAATCTCTTAAAAAAATTGCTCAAAAGAAAGCATACATTCAAAAGCAGTTGGTTAGCCGCCAGAAACTCTACCGTTCAATTAAAGCTGAGATTAAGGAAATAGAGGCAGCCGAGGCTGCTCGACAGGCCGCTTTGCGCCGCCGCTATTTAGTTAGGTTAAATCGGACAAGGACATTGGTTCGAACAACTTATTCTTACCGTGGCGAGAGTCGTACAAGTTTAGTCTCAATTGCTTTAGCCCAGCTTGGCAAGCCTTACCGTTGGGGGGCAGCTGGTCCTGATGCTTTTGACTGTTCCGGTTTAGTGGTTTATTGTTATGCCCAATTAGGCATCTTTGTACCTCATTCTTCTCGAGCTCTTTATGACATGGGAAGACCAGTTTCTTTAATTGAACTTCAACCTGGTGATCTTGTCTTTTTTGCCCGGCGTGGCCGAGTTCACCATGTAGGGATTTATATTGGCGGTGGAAATTTTGTTCATGCGCCTCATTCTGGAGATGTGGTTAAAATAACACCTCTATCTTCTCATGGCGGTTACGCTGGAGCACGCCGAATTTAAAGAATGGGCGTTTTTAGTCGGGATTTACCTCTCAAAACCCGCGAGCGCATAGAGTTAATAAACATTACTGGTTTAGTTGAAAAAGTTGTTGAGGAAAGCAACTTCGACGAAGGAGTAGCTTTAGTTTTCATTCCTCATACCACCGCTGGCCTTTTAATAAATGAGGCGGAGCCTGGTTTGCTTGACGACTTTAAAGATGTATTAAAGACGATGGTTCGCTGGGAAGCCAATTACCACCACAACCGAGTTGATTCAAACGCGCCATCACATTTAGTAGGGGGTTTACTTTCTCCTAGCCTTTGCGTTCCTTTTAATGAAAGAAGGCTTTTTTTGGGAACCTGGCAATCGATATTTTTTGTCGAGCTTGATGGTCCCAGAAATCGTTATTTCAAAGTGGTCTTGTATGGGGAAACCCAATTTTCCCCTCCAACCGCGCAGTTAAACAAAGAAGGTTATTAAAAGATAATAAAAATTAAGTTTGTCGTGGATGGATGGAGGTAGGAAAAGTGCTTGAGAAACTGTTGGCAAAGATGAGAGCATTAGATGCTTCTGATTTACATTTGAAAGTTGGCAATACTCCCTTTTTCAGAATATATGGTAAGTTAGAGCCGGCGGATGAAGGTCCATTGAGTTCAGAGGAAATGGAGGCGGCAGTTGAATTTTTGCTCGATGTGAATATGAGGAATCAGTTAAGTATAAAAAAGGAAGTTGATACAGCAGTGGAGTTTCCAAACCTGGGGCGATTTCGAGTGAATATTTTCAAAGAAAAGGGTGATTTTGCCATCTCGATCAGGCGCGTTTATTCTCAAGTTCCTTCGATTGAAGAGTTGAACCTTCCTGAAGTGGTTAAGAAGCTAGCGGAAGAGTCTCGAGGGTTGATCTTGGTTACTGGGACGGCCGGTAGTGGAAAAACTACTACTA
>CALKMS010000091.1 GCA_938091145.1 uncultured bacterium | reverse complement strand
TTCCCTTCAAAGCTTTTTCCACAATGAGCTGGAGCTTTATTTGCTCCTTAAGATTGTCAATAGTTAAATTGTTTGCTTCTAACTGGCTCTTAAAAGTCTTTTCATCGGGAAACTGTTTTTTCACTTCTTCAATTTTTTTGTTAATCTCGGCTTCGCTGATGTTAATCCCTTTCTTTTTAGCTTCTTGAGTAATCAATTTTTCGGTTATCATCTGTTCAAGAACTTCTTTTCCCGATTGTTTAATTAGCCGTTCAGCGAGCTCTTCCCGGGTAATTTTTTCACCATTGACAGTGGCAACTGTTTCCGATTTTGTTAGAACACAGCCAGCGCTTAATGAAGTGATAGCAACGAACAAAATTAAAACCCCAATTTTCCATCTATTTGACTTGATTTTCATCGGACCTCCTCCTTAAGTTAATTTATCAATTATCTCTTAGTTGATTGTTTTTTTCTACTAGGCTTTTGGTGGTTCAAAAGTTATGTTCACTTTTTTCCTTATCTGGCATTAGTTAGAGCGGGCAAACTTGAACTTGCTGTGGCAATTAGTTGGTAAGAGGTTAGACCTAAGAAATTGAAGCAACTTCATATTCAATCAGGGTTGCTATGGTTAAGCAAGGTCATAGCAAACAAGCTATAATTTTATTGCACCGTCTGGTAATAGCTTTTACCTTTAGGCAAATATTAGCTAATTTTTCTCTTAGAGTATGAGGGGATTTAAGTTTGTTAGGTATTTGCATCTAAAAATAAGTTTGTAGATAAAAATAAATTTCATTTAAAAGGGAGTGCCTGCTGAGTGAGGGCTATTTAACGCCTTGATTATTTGAGATTCCGCTTATTTCTTCAGCCACTGGTGGTGAAAGTTAGCGTGCCGATTAGTTTGGTAAAAAAGTAAGATAACGAACAGGCTAGTATATAACAGAGGAAAGATTTTTCCCATAAACTTTCAAGACTATCGAGACTGGGATCCGCAACAGTTTGGTTATTTTTCCTTAGTTGATAAAAAATTTATTCTCTTGCTACTCAGAGCTTTGTTAGCTCTTTTCGCGTTTTTGGCGGTTATGTTGCGATAAAAAACGATAAAGGGATGCAGCTCTGGAAGTTTGGGGAAAGAGAAATTAAAAAAATGAATCTGGAGAAAAAAGTTAAAGCCAGGATTGATTTTTTCGAGTTTTCGCCAAAGAGAACTAATCTTAACCAATGATAATCAGGGTAGAGGAACGGTATTGTTGGTGAAAAATTGAGTCGCTGTTAGAAAATTACTCTTTGCTTCTTGCCATAGTATTTAGTTAACTTTTCAGTTGAAATTGCTCCTTTGTGGTTAGCTACTTTTCTGCAAAACTTTTACAGCCAGCCTCTACGCTTGAAATAAAGATACATTGTTGTTCCAATAACTATCATGACAAGCCAGACTACGGGGTAAGCCCATTTCCAGTAAAGTTCAGGCATATAACGGAAGTTCATTCCATACACTCCAGCAATAAAAGTTAAAGGCATAAATATAGTGGCAATGATGGTTAAAACCTTCATTACTTCGTTCAAGCGGTTGCTCAAACTGGAAAGATATATATCAAGCATTCCTGAAAGCATTTCCCGATAAGTTTCTACGGTCTCAATAATTTCGATTGTGTGGTCGTAGACATCTCTTAAATAAATTAGAGTTTCACGGGATACAAACTGCGAGCCAATTCTTTCTAAACTGTTTAAAACTTCCCGGAGTGCCCAAATGGATTTGCGCAGAGTGAGGAGCTTTCTTTTGATCTGGTGGATTTTTTCCAGGGTTTCCTTTTCTGGTCTTTCTACCACTTCTACTTCAAGAACTTCGATTTTTTCACCAAGCTTTTCTAAAACCGAAAAGTAATTGTCAACAGTGATATCTATCAAGGATTAGGCAAGGTAGTCGGCTCCCGATTTTCTTAAAAGGTTCTGGCCAATCTTTAACTGTTCCCGAATGAGTTCAAAAAAGTGATTTTCTTTTTCTTCAAATGATAGAAGGTAGTTTTCACCCAATACTAAAGCAGTCTGTTCATCTTCGATTTCTTCGCCGTCGTCGCTTAAAGTAAATCTTTTAAGGATGAAGAAAAGATAGTTTTCATAGTTTTCAAGTTTAGGTCTTTCGGTGGTGTTAAGAATATCTTCCAAAACCAGCGGATGAATGTCAAAACAAGAACCTACCTCTTCAAGTAGTTCAATCTGATGAAGTCCGGTGATGTTTAACCACTTGATGGTGGATGTTTCTTTAATTGGGGGGCATTCTTCTAATGAGGATAAGGTTTTTTCTGAATAAAATTCAGCCGAATATTCTACTAAGGTTATCTTAACTTCTTCAACTTTTTTCTCTCCAATGTGAATTAGAGTTCCTGGAGGTAAACCGATTTTAGCTGCTCTTTTTTTCCTTTGCTCGCCCAATTTATTTTCACCTTTTGATGCTTTATTGATTATAACCTGAAAGATTAAATTTTGAGGGAAAAATTTTCGCAGAAAGTTGGCGCTTAGTAGCAAAGGCAAATGATGAAGGTGTTCTTTTAAGTGTTGTTTCCTTAAGTGGCCCTAAGAAATTCTCTGCTGTTTTTAAGAAATTAAGTTTGGAAAATAATTAGATTTAATGCTATAGGCTTGCTTTTATTTTCTTGCACTTAAAATTTTTACTAACTCTTTTTTTATTTTTTTGTTTAAAATTTTTGAAATAAGATTTTCGAGTTATTTTTATGGTGCGAGTTGGGATAAATAATAGTTCCAACTTCCAGCAAGAGATTTCCAGAAAAGTTTAGGAGAGAAGGAGCTTCCTTGCGAAATAAATACCCACATTCCGCTTGTTTCATTACCATAGTCATAAAGCACTATAGCATCAGCTCTGCCATCTTTATTTACGTCTCCAGCCGAGAGTTTCGCTCGGCTAAATGAAAAGCCACCAGGCGAGGATACCCAGAAAGTCTTTTTAGTGAAAGATGAACCTGAAGAAATGAAAGCATAGAGAGCACTGGTTGAGCTTCCTTTGTCATAAAGCACTATAGCATCAGCTCTGCCATCTTTATTTACGTCTCCAGCCGAGAGTTTCGCTCTTTTAGGGTCAAATTTACCGATTTCTGAAAGCCAGAACCTTTTTGGTTGAAATGAGCCACCGGAAGATATAAACACCCATAAGGAAGCGGTTTTAAATCCTTCGTCATAAAGAACTATACTGTCAGCTTTGCCATCACCATTGACATCAGCTTTCACTTCCGAACTAAAGTTTTCATAGGTAGAGACTTCAAAGTAGTTGTCCGAAACATCGGTAGCTATGTTTCCTGCTTGATCTTCCGCTTTGATTTTAATTAGGCAATTTTTTGAACTTAATTCTGGCAAAGAGATTTGAGCAGAGCCAGTATTTGGCAAGTTTGTTGCTAAGTCTTGATAAGTGGCCCCGCCGTCAAATGAAATTTGAATTGTAATTGGTGTAGTTCCAAAGTTTTGATCATCAGCAGTCCACTTGACATTTATTTTTTGCCCAGCTATAAAATTTTCCCTACCGTTTGGAGAATGTAAAATGACCGTTGGTTTAATGGTGTCAACTTTAAAGGTCTGATTTTTAATTGTTTCAGTTACTGTTTCATTACTAACGCTGGAGTAATGTACACTATAGTAATATAAGGTATGAACGCCTTGTGGAGCTGAAAAAGGAGCGCTGTAGAAGTTGAAAGACGAAGTAGTATCCCAGGAGTAGAAGGTTTCAGATGGAAGAGAGGAAGTTAAATATATAGTAGGAGTAGTAATAAACCAACCATTTTTGCCATCAGGCAATGGGGGATAAGAAATTAACGAGGTGGTTGGGGGAGTCACAATTTTTCTAAAAAGATAGAATCCTTCATTTCCCCCCAAAGCTATTAGTTGGTTATAAATTGAAATGGCATATGCTTCTTTTGGTGTTTCAGAATTTGCGACTATTGAGAGGCTAGAAAAGCCTGACATTTTGATTACTTGAAGCCCTTTGTTCCCATCAGCTACATAAGCATAGTCACCTATAACAAACACTCCATTAGCTTCGCCTGGCGTGTCACAGCTTCCAACAATTGTCGGGTTTGAAGGATTAGTAACATTAATTACTTGCAAACCAGAACTCCCATCAGCTACATAAGCATAGTCACCTTTAACAAACACTCCATTAGCTTCGCCTGGCGTGTCACAGCTTCCAACAATTGTCGGGTCTGAAGGATCGGCAACATTAATTACTTTTAAACCATGTTTGCTTGAAGCAGCATAAGCATAAGTTCCGCAAACTAAGAAGATTCCCCTTACATCATCAAACGTGGTGTAACTACCATCAAATTGAGGCGTGCTTAGACAAGAAATGATTAGTTTTGTAAGTGTATAGTCACCTTCAATTAGATAAAGTTCTTCTGATGTAAAGGAGAAAGCTTTAGCAGTGGTAGCAGTTGAATAGCTTCCAAGCTCTGTTAAGTAAAGAGAGTCAAAGACTTGCACTCCTTCAGGACCACAAATATAAGCTCGAGTGCTTGAAACGAAAACTTTATTTGCTGTGACTGAGGTATCGGTACTTCCTACCTTACTGGGATTGTTCACATCATTAACGTCAATTACTTGAAGGCCTCCTTCCCCATCAGCTACATAAGCATATTTATAAGGTAGATTTAAGTAAATATCTTTTGCTTCTCCTGGGGTATCATAGCTACCTGCAAGGTGAGGATTTGATTTATCAGAAACATCAAAGATTTGAAGCCCCGCGCTTCCATCAGCCACATAAGCATAGCGACCATAAACAAAAACAGAGTTTGCTTCTCCTGGGGTATCGAAACTTCCCAAAACTGTGGGCATGGCAGGAGATGAAACATCAATTATATTAATGGTTGAGGTGAGGTCAATTGTTGAAGTATTCTCTATTACATAAGCGTATTTATCAGCGACTTTTACCTTTTTTGCTGGATTAGGAAGTATGACTTCTGATAAGTTGCGAGATAGGTTGGGCAAATTTTCAAAAATTTGCAGCCCACTTTCCGTGGCAATGTAGAGGTGATTTTCTGCTATTTCTACATCATTTAAGCCTCCTCCTAAGTGACTGAGCAATTCTATGTTCTGCTTTTTAATTAAAGGCGATTCAGTGCTGAGGGTGTAAGCGTTAAAGTAAATTGCGGTTGAGTTTAGGAAATATAACCCAAGAAGCAAAATTGCCAATATTTTCTTTTTTTTCATCTTCCCTCCCTTTTGAATCTTAAAAAGCATTGAAGTGTTTAACTTTAAGTCGTTTTAATCGTGATATAGCTTATCATAGTTCACTTATAGAGTCAATTATTATCTCGGTTTTTATAACTTATTTTTTATTTTATGCCTAAAGCTTTAGGTTTTTTGAAAATTTTTTTTAGGCTTACTTGGCCTGTTTAAGCACTCGGCAGTAAAAGATTTTTTTAAATGTTTTGGTTTTTAGTGCCTTTTTCGTTTCTTCGCAATGCTAACTTAAGAATTCGATTTTTGTGGTTAGAAAAGGCAGAGTGCCTTTTTAAAAGATTTTTTCTGATCTAATATTTTTCTG
>CALKMS010000090.1 GCA_938091145.1 uncultured bacterium | reverse complement strand
TTAAAAAAGAGATTGAGGAAAAACAACTTCATTACCTTTATTTTCAGGTAGAGGTGCCACTGGCTCAAGTTTTGATGGAGATGGAAAGGAATGGAGTTTTGATTGACCTTGAGAGGCTTCAAGAATTAAAGAAAGAGATGGAAGTTGTGTTGGAAATGATGGAAAAGGAAATTTTTCAATTGACCGGCTTTGAGTTTAATATTAACTCGCCCCAGCAGGTAAGCGAGGTGCTTTTTAACAAATTGAATCTGCGAGCGGGGAAACGAAGACAAAGGGCTTTTGCCACTGACTTTTTTTCTTTAGTCAAGCTGATCGATGCTCATCCCGTGGTTGAGAAAATTTTGGCTTACCGTGAGGTTTTTAAACTAAAAACTACTTATGTGGATGTTTTGCCTGGACTGGTAAATCCTAAAACCGGTCGGGTTCATACCCAATTTAATCAAGTTGGGACAGCAACCGGACGGCTATCGAGCAGCAATCCTAATCTTCAAAATATTCCCATTCGCAGTGAATGGGGTAGGAGAATAAGAGAGGCATTTGTTGCTTCGCCTGGATTTCTTTTGCTTTCAGCTGATTATTCTCAAATTGATTTGAGAGTTTTGGCTCACCTTTCAGAAGATGAAGGACTCATTGAGGCGTTTAAGAATGAGGAGGATATTCACACCCGAACTGCCTGCGAGATTTTTTCTTTGCCGCCAGAAAGAATTGATGCTCAAAAAAGAAGAATTGCTAAAGCGGTAAACTTCGGCTTGATTTATGGGATGAGCGCTCAAGGTCTAGCAGAACAGCTTTTAATTTCTCGTGAGGCGGCACAAGAATATATTGATCGTTACTTTTCTCGCCATCCTGGTGTAAAAAAGTTTATCGAAAAAACGATAGCTCAAGCCTATCAGAATGGATGTGTCAAAACTATTTTTGGACGGCGCCGCTACCTTCCTGAGCTAAAAAGTGATAACATAAGAATTAGAAATTTTGGTGAAAGGTTGGCTGTAAATACTCCCGTTCAGGGCAGCTCGGCTGATATTGTGAAGATTGCAATGGTGAATTTAGCTAAAGAATTAAAAAAACTAAATAGTCAGAGCAAAATGCTTCTTCAGGTACATGATGAGCTTCTCTTAGAGGTACCTGAAGGAGATAAAGAAAAGGTTGGCCGTTTGGTGAAAAAAGTAATGGAAGATGCTTGTTCCTTAAAGGTTAAACTGAAGGCTGAACTGGCCTGGGGAGAAAACTGGAATGAGGCTAAGTAGGAGGTATTATAATGTCCAACTCAACCGATGCAGTAAAAGGAATGTCCGATTTGGATATTCAATTACCTTCCTTGGAAGAAGGAAGTTTAGTAAAAGGCAGGGTTATTGGGATAAAAGAGGGGCAGGTTATAGTTGATTTAAGCTATAAAACCGAGGGAATTATTGATTTGAATGAGTTTACATCAGAGGTATCGAGACAAAGGGAGGAAGTTAAACCTGGCGATTTAATTGAAGCAGTAGTTGTCAAAAAGGAAGATGAAGAAGGACGGATAATCCTTTCTAAAAGAAAAGCTGATCTTCGAAAAGCCTGGGAGCGTGTAAGAACAGCTTATCAACGAGGTTCGGTCATTGAGGCTTTAGCTGTTCAAGTTGTTAAGGGAGGGTTAGTTCTTGATGGTGGAGTTAGACTTTTTCTTCCAGCTTCCCAAGTTGACTTTAAAAAGCCAGTTAACCTTAATGACTACATAGGTAAGAAATTGAAGGTTAAAGTAATTTCTCTTGATGAAAGAAAGAAAACAGCAGTTGTTTCCCGTCGAGCTTTCCTCGAAGAAACAGGCTATTCTGTTAGGAAGGAAGCGCTTTCGCGCTTGAGGGTTGGCCAGGTGCTAAAAGGAACGGTTAAGAGTTTGGTTGAATACGGTGCTTTTGTTGAGGTTAATGATGTGACTGGTTTGGTTCATCTTTCAGAAATTGCCTGGCGGAGAGTGACGAAACCCTCTGATTTTTTGGCGGTAGGACAAAAAGTTGAGGTGAAAGTTGTCCAAATTGATTTAGAAAAAGAGCGACTTTCTCTTTCGATTAAACGGTTGCAGCCAAACCCGTGGAGAGAACTGGCATCTAAGTACCGAGTAGGACAAAGAGTAAAAGCAAAAATAGTAAGATTCGCTCCTTTTGGTGTATTTTTGGAGCTTGATGGTTTTGAAGGTTTACTTCACCAGAGCGAGCTGAAAGAGGATTTAACTGTTCTTGAAAAAAACTTTTCACCTGGGGATGAAATTGAGGTTGGTATCTTGTCTATTGATCCCCATCACCAACGAATTAGCTTTACTCAGTTTATCTCAGATGAAGAACCGGACGAAGAAAAAAAGACGCCGCCAAAGTCTGGCAGAGTTGAAAAAGTTGAGAAAAAGACTGAGCTTGGGGCTGAGGTGATTCACAAAGGCAAAAAGGGAAAAGCATCGGATAAGAAGGAAGAAAAATTAATAGTTGAAAATAAGGTGGGAATTTCAGAAGAAAAAGAAGGGAAACACATAGAAGACAAAGAGAAAGCCAGCAAAAAACCTACTTTGAAAACAGAGAAGGCAAAATTACTTTCCACTAAAAAGTTAATTGCCGGAGAGAAAGTTGAGGAAGGAACCGGAGAGGGTTTGACTGAACCCTCCCCTCCTTCTTTAGCCTCTGAATCTCAAGCGGTTGAGCCTCAGAAAGTGGAAATGAGCGAGAAGGTTGACTCTACCCAAGAAGAAAAAACAAGAGATCTTTCGTCTGTTGAGCCAGGTAGTGAGGCTTCAACTCTTGAGGATATTCTTGAATTAATGAAAAAAACTCACGGTTCCAAGAAGAGGGGCTTATGATTATCGCTCTAACTGGCGGAATTGCTACTGGTAAATCGGAGTTTGCTCATTATCTGAAAGAAAAAGGTTGGGAAGTGATCGATGCTGACGAGATAGCCCGTCAGCTTTCTAAAAATCCGTTAATTCAAAAAAGCCTGAAGGAAGTCTTTGGGCCTGAAGTAATATCGTCTGACGGAGGTTTGAACCGTCGTTATCTTTCTCGAATTGTTTTTTATGATAAAGAAAAAAGAGAAAAGCTAAATGAGATTTTTTTTCCGCCAATTAAAAGTAAGATTGAAGAAGTTCTCTCAAAAAAGGCAAAAGACAAAGTGGTTTTATTAGTAGCTCCTCTTCTTTATGAAGCGGGACTGGACTCACTTGTTGACCTTATTGTTTGGATTGAAGCCCCTCGTGATCTTAAACTTGAGCGATTGGAAAAATTAGGTTTCTCATTTAATGAAGCTCTGTTGAGAATTCGAGCAGGCACCCCTCGCTCTTTATATCAAAAGCCAGGGGACCAGGTGATTTTTAATGATGGCCGGCGAGAAACTCTTAAGGAAAAGGCAAATCTGTTTTATAAAGAGGTTACCGAAGAGCTTTTGGAGAAAGAATCGCTCGGGCATGCTTAAAAGGAAATGTCCCCTTTTAAATTAGTTTCCCCTTTCGAGCCAAAAGGTGACCAACCAAGGGCTATTGAGGAGTTAACCGAAGGCGTTAAAAGGGGTTATCGCTTTCAGACTCTCCTTGGGGTGACTGGTTGCGGTAAAACTTTTTTAATGGCTAACATTATTGCCCGAATTGGCAAGCCAGCTTTGGTTATAGCTCCCAATAAAACTTTAGCGGCTCAGCTTTGCGCTGAGTTTCGCCGATTTTTTCCTGAAAATGCAGTGGAGTATTTTGTTTCTTACTATGACTACTATCAGCCGGAAGCTTACGTTCCTCATCTTGACCTTTATATCGAAAAAGATGCTTCGATAAATGAAGAGATCGATAAGCTAAGGCATCGAGCTACTTCGGCCATATTGACGAGAGATGATGTAATAATAGTTGCTTCTGTTTCCTGCATTTACAACCTTGGTTCACCAGAAGATTACAGTTCAAAAGTGGTTTTTCTTAGGGTCGGAGAAAGCTACGAGATTGAAAAAATTATGAAAAAGCTTATTTCAGTTAAGTACGAGCGGACAAAAGGTGAGTTAGAGAGAGGCAAGTTTCGGCTTCGAGGTGACGTGTTGGAAATAATTCCCCGATATGAAGAAACAGCTATCAGACTTGAGTTTTTTGGTGATGAGCTGGAGAGAATTTTAGAAATTGATTCTTTGACGGGAGAAGTTTTAAAAGTTTTGCCTCAAGTGGCTATTTATCCCGCGACTCATTTTGTAACTATTGAGGACAAATTAAGTTTGGCTCTGGACTCAATTGAAAAAGAGCTAGCTTTAAGGCTCAAGGAACTTCGAGAAGCGGGGAAGCTTTTAGAAGCTCAGCGTCTTGATACGCGCACCCGTTATGACCTAGAGATGCTAAAAGAACTTGGTTATTGCGCTGGAATTGAAAACTACTCCCGCCACTTCAGCGGTAAAGCTCCAGGGGAACCACCAGACACCTTAATTGATTATTTTCCTTCAGATTTTATTGTTTTTTTAGATGAATCGCACTTGACTATTCCTCAACTTCAGGGGATGTTTGAGGGCGACCGTTCTCGGAAGGTTAACCTGGTAGAGCATGGCTTTCGCCTTCCTTCTGCTCTTGATAACCGCCCCTTAACTTTTAAGGAGTTTTTAAATAAGACCGGGCAGATGATTTTTGTCTCGGCTACCCCGGCTGATTTTGAATACAAAAATTCTCAGCAAGTGGTGGAAGTAATTGTTCGACCAACTGGTTTAGTTGATCCCCGGGTGGAAATAAAGCCTGCTCATAATCAGGTTGATGATTTGCTAGGGGAGATTAAGAAGGAAGTCAAAAAAGGC
>CALKMS010000089.1 GCA_938091145.1 uncultured bacterium | reverse complement strand
AGTGGCATCGCGAGTCTGATACAGCCACCAGCTACCCACTTTGAATACTTTGGCCGGAATTTCTGGAGCGTTAACTTTTGGTATCCCACTTTGAACCTTTTTAATGTAAAACACAAGCGACATTATCAAGGGAAAAACAGAAAAAATTAAACCAACAATTAAAATTTTTTTTCTCATAGTTGGCGTTAATATTAACATTAATTTAGATTTTATAAAATGAATTCTGCTTTTTGATGAACTTAGTTTTAATAAAGAAAAAAGCCTTTAAAACGAGAAAAAGTTCTTGAAAATTTAATAATTGGAGTCTTTCTTAATGAAAATTGTTGAGTTAGATTTTTGCTCTTCAAAGGCGTTTTCATTAATTTTACGTTTGAGAAGAAAAAAAATCTTGTTTTTGTTAAAATTTAGCGGTTTAGAGTGGGTACAAAAGTTGAAACTAGCTTAAAAAGAAGAGGGGAAGGATGAATTTCCAGGAAATTATAATGACACTAGAAAAATTTTGGGCTGACTATGGTTGTTTAATTGCTCAGCCTTATGATGTTGAAGTAGGGGCTGGAACTTTTAACCCTCACACTTTTTTGAGATGTCTTGGCCCTGAACCTTGGAAGGTTGCTTATGTTGAGCCCTCGCGCCGCCCCACAGATGGGCGCTATGGCGAAAACCCTAATCGCCTCCAGCATTACTATCAATATCAGGTGATTCTAAAACCCCCTCCGGATGATGTTCAGGATATTTATCTTGAAAGCTTGAAGGCTCTCTCTATTGACCCCTTAAAGCATGACATTCGTTTTGTCGAAGATGATTGGGAATCGCCTACTCTTGGTGCTTGGGGATTAGGTTGGGAAGTCTGGCTTGACGGAATGGAAATAACTCAGTTTACTTACTTCCAGCAAGTTGGCGGCCTTGATTTAGATCCTATTTCAGTTGAATTAACCTATGGCTTGGAAAGAATTGCTCTTTACATTCAGGGAAAAGAAAGCGTTTTTGAAATTGATTGGAACGATGAGATTACTTATGGTGAAGTTCACTTGCAAGGGGAACGAGAGTGGTCAATTTTTAACTTTGATGAAGCGAATGTTCAAATGCTTTTTTCTTTTTTTAGGGCTTCTTTTGCCGAAGCTAAACGCCTTTTAACAAAAGAACTGGTGTTGCCGGCATATGATTTTGTTTTAAAATGCTCACACTTGTTTAACTTGCTTGATGCGCGGGGAGCTTTAAGTGTCAGCGAGAGACAAAGCTATATTGCTCAGATTCGCGAGCTTGCTCGAGAAGTTGCTCTTTTATATTTAAAAAAAAGAGAAGAAAAGGGATTTCCTTTGTTGAATTCCAAGTTTAAAAAAGGAGATGACCTTGGCTGATTTTCTTTTAGAAATTGGAACCGAAGAGATGCCTTCTTCAGCCGCAAGGCAAGCGGTTAAAGATTTGGAAAGAATTTTTAGACAGGAGTTTCAGGCAAATCGATTAGTTTTTGATGAAATTCGTGTTTATGCAACGCCACGCCGTTTGGCAGTTTTACTCACCGGCTTAGGAGAAAGACAAAAAGAAGCTGTTTTAGAAATTAAAGGTCCACCGGCAAATCAACATTTCGATCTGAATGGAAATATTACTCCGGCTGCAAAGGCTTTTGCTGAAAAACACGGAGTTTCTCCTGAAAGCCTTGTTGAAAAGGAAACTCCTAAAGGTAGTTATATATTTGCCATAAAAAAAGAGGATGGCCGAAAATCTTTTGAAGTTCTTAAAGAGTTGATTCCCTCTTTGATAAAGAAGCTGAGTTTTAAGAAAACCATGCGCTGGCAAGGGAAACTTCGCTTTATTCGACCAATACGCTGGCTGGTAGCTTTGTATGATAGACAGCTGATTCCTTTTAAACTTGATGGACTTGAGAGTGGGACTAATAGTCGAGGGCATCGGTTTCTTTCTCCAGGAGAACTGAAGATTGTTGAACCTAGTTCTTACGTAGAGTTGTTGAGGTCAGCAAAAGTTATAGTTTCTCAAGAAGAAAGAAAAAAAATTATTCTCAATGGCTTGAGAGAAAAAGCGGAGAGAGGTCAGGCTCTAATAAATCCCGATTTGCTTGACGAAGTAGTTTATTTAGTTGAATACCCTTGGATTGTTCGGTGCAATTTTCCAGAAGAATACTTAAGTTTGCCTTCAGTGGTGATTGTAGAAGTTCTTGAATCTCACCAGCGATATTTTCCATGGGTGGATAGCAATAAAAAGCTTTTGCCCGGTTTTTTCTGCGTTTCCAACGGTTCGCCAGAATCTGAAAAGACGATTAAAGAAGGCAATGAACGGGTGGTTAAAGCGCGCCTTGAAGACGCAAAGTTTTACTATCATGAAGACTTGAAAGAGCCGCTTGCTTCAAAGGTGGAACGTCTTAGGGGTGTTGTTTTCCAGGAAAAGTTGGGTAACCTTTGGGAAAAAACTGAACGAGTTGAGAAAATTTCCGAGTATTTAGCGGAGAAGTTCAATGTGGATGAAGAAGAATTTTTCTCTCTCAAGAGGGCTGCTCAGCTTGCTAAAGCGGATTTGACTACTGAAATGGTTAAGGAGTTTCCTGAACTTCAAGGTGTAATAGGAAAGGAGTACGCTTTGAAAAGTGGTGAGCCGTTCGAAGTGGCCGAAGCCATATACGAACACTACCTACCCAGGTTTCCAAGTGACACTTTACCAAAAACTAAAATTGGAAAGATTATAAGTATCGCCGATAAAGTTGATACGGTAGTGGGTTATTTTTTGGCAGGTTTTCCTCCTACTGGTTCAGAGGACCCCTATTCACTTCGGCGTCAAGCTCAAGGAGTGATAAGAATTGTTTTTGATGGAAGAATTGACCTTTCTTTAGTAGATTTAATAAAAAAATCTTTGTCACTCTATAGTGAACAGCTCGGGATTCAGGCTGATAATTCAATCTTTGAGAGTTTGTGTGATTTTTTCAAGGCTCGGGTGGAAAGGATTTGGCAAAAAGCCGGTTATGGCTATCTTTCCGTTCGATCTTTGCTCAGTCGTAGTTTGACTCATCCGGTTATGGCTAATAGTTTAATTTTTCAGCTCGAGAAAGCCCAAAAGGAATCGTGGTGGAATGATCTTTTGATTGCTTATTACCGCCCTAAAAATTTATCATCACCAGCTTTAGGTGTTGAAGTTGATCCTTTATTGTTTAGCGAAAAAGAGGAGAAGCTTCTATATGAAGCGGTTATGGAAGCTGAAAGAAAGATTAGTGATTTGATAGGGAAATCTGAGTGGCGTTCTGCTATGCTGGTTTTGGCAAATCTTCGAAAAGTTGTCGACTGCTTTTTTGATGCGGTTCTGGTTATGTCTGACGATATTAAACTCCAAGAAAATCGCTTGAGACTGCTTAATTTGACAGTTGATCTTTTTGAAAAAATAGCGGATTTTTCAGTTTTTCCCAAGGTTTTATAATTAGGCTTTTATGAACGGTTTGATTTTAAATATATTTTCTGACTCTAAAGAAGTGATTGACCATCTGAAAAAGTTAAGCTTACCCGTTTTAAAAGGCAAAGGTCAGGTTCGAATTTTTATTATCAAGAACTCAAACGAAGTTGAAGCAGCTTTTAGCGATTTTTCTTTTCAATCTTTATCCACTACCCATCTTGTAATTTACTCATTTGAAAATAAGGATTTGGAGTCAACTTTGCGTGATGTTTGTTATACCAACAAGATACCTTGTCTCAATGCTTTTGAGCCAGCCTTAAGTGCCTTGAGGCTGGTTTTTGAGAGCCCTCCAGAGTATCGGCTCAAAATTTGGGATGATTTTTCTCGCCAGTATATGCAGCGTTTTTTGGCAATTGAGTTTGCACTAGAACATGATGATGGAAAACATCCAGAAGGCTGGCGAGAAGCTGATTGTCTCATACTTGGAGTATCTCGAACTTCCAAAACGCCCATATCAATTTATTTAGCTAATGAAGGTTTAAAAGTTGCTAACATTCCGATAATATATAATGTACCCTTGCCGGCAAAACTTTACGAGCAACCTGTTAGAAAAATAATTGGTTTGGATATATCCTTGACCCGGTTACTTAAAGTGAGAAGAGAGAGAGCAAGCAGCGGAAACTTTTCGGGAGCTTACTTGACGGAAGAAGGCGTAAGGAAAGAGCTTGAGTATGCTCGAGCAATTTTTCGAGAAATCGGTTGTTCAGTTATTGAAATCAGCAGCAAAGCAGTGGAAGAAGCCGCCAATGAGATTTTAAAAATTTTGGAGAAGGAGGGTCTTTATGGAAAAACTGATTTTCGCCTTTGAAGAAGGTAATGCTAAGATGAAAGCGATTTTGGGCGGGAAAGGAGCTAATTTGGCTGAGATGACTTCTCTTGGGTTCCCTGTTCCACCAGGCTTTACGATCACCACCAAAGCTTGCCTAGAGTACTTAAGGACTAATGATTTTCCTCCTGGTCTTCTTGAGGAAGTTCGAGAGCAAATGAAAAGACTTGAGGAAAAGACAGGTAAAAAGTTTGGTTCGGCTGATAATCCTCTTCTTGTTTCAGTTCGTTCTGGGGCTCCTGCCTCCATGCCTGGAATGATGGACACCGTACTTAATCTTGGGTTAAACGACGAAACCCTTAAAGGATTAATTAAGCAAACAGATGATCAGCGTTTTGCTTATGATGCTTACCGTCGTTTTATTCAGATGTTTGCTGATATAGTGATGAAGGTTGACAGGAACCTTTTTGAAAGGGAGATTCAAAAAGCTAAAGAAGTTA
>CALKMS010000088.1 GCA_938091145.1 uncultured bacterium | reverse complement strand
ATCAAAAATACTGTTGAGCAAGTCAAAAATGTAACCGCCAAAACGACAAAAGGCAATTAAATGGAAGAGGAAAGCATATTAGACGACATTTTCGGAGAAGAAGAAGACACTGAAGGCAAAAAAATGGGGTTCCTTGACCATATGGAGGAACTCCGTCAGCGCTTAATCAAAGCTCTATTAGCTGTGGTCGCCGCGTCTGCAGTAGCTGGGATTTTTTGGAAAGAAGTTTTCGAACTACTAAAAAAACCTGCAGGCAACCTCCATTTTCAGGCTTTACACGTCTTCGAACCCTTTATGACTAAAGTCAAAGTTTCGGTAATAGCTGGGGTTTTTCTTGCCGCTCCGATTGTAATCTATCAACTAGTAGCTTTTATTAAACCAGCCCTAAAACCTCAAGAAAAAAAATATCTTTTTCCCCTAATTTTCTTTTTCGTCTTGCTTTTCTACTTGGGAGTATTTTTTGGCTATACCTACATAATGCCCCTGGCTACAGCCTGGCTCATTAGCCAGAGCGAAGGGGTAGCAACTCTCCAAGCTCGAATCAGCGATTACATCAGTTACGCTTCGATTTTTATCATTGGTAGCGGTTTCTCCTTCGAAGTGCCAATATTTATTTATGCTCTGGCAAAAATTGGTCTTTTTAATGAAAAATCCCTGCTTAAAAACTGGCGTTTGGCGGTGTTAATCATTGTCACTGTCGCCGCCATTTTAACCCCCGACTGGAGCCCCGTAACTATGATTTTGTTTGCTTCGCCAATGATACTCCTTTATTTTTTAAGTATTTTGCTGGTCAAGTTTTTCTAAACCCGCTTAGCTTAACAACTAACTTAATCTCAACCGCCACCTTAATCATTAAATTCCCGATCAAACTCTTCTAATATCCTAATTACTTCTTCATCTGAAATTTGGGAAAAATCAGCATAAAACTGGCCAACAGCATGAAAGAAAGTTGGAGTAAGGAGGGTAACAACTTCATCAGCCAGACGCGAAAGTTCCTGCACCGCTTGTGGTGGCGCCACTGGCACTGCTAAAACCAGCTTTTTTGGTTTCTTCCGACGAAGAACCTCAAGAGCCAAGCGTGCAGTTGCTCCAGTTGCCAAGCCATCATCAACTAAAATCGTCACTTTATTTCGGCAATCAATCGGCTTTCTGCCCTTTAAATACTTTCTTTTTCTTTCCTCGATTAGTTGAACTTGCTTTTTTATCTCTTCATTAACATAATCAGCCGGAATACTTAGCTCGCCAACGATTGACTGGCTCAAGAAATATTCATTTTCGCTAATCACTGCCCCAATTGCCAACTCGGGATTGCCCGGCGCACCCAATTTTCGCATAACCAGAACATCAAGTGGCATCTTTAAAAACTTAGCCACTTCCCGAGCTACAACAACTCCACCCCGCGGAATACCAACAACAACTCCATTTTCACCCTGATAAGAACTTAAAGCCTGCGCTAATTTTTTCCCCGCTTCCTGACGATTGAGAAAACTCACGGGAGATCCGGTGTAGCAACGCCTAATTGTTTCTTCAGATTATCAACCCGCTTTTCCGCCATCTCCTTGAACCGACTTTGAGGAAAAAGTTTGAGAAATTCCATCCAGCTTCTTATGGCTTCTTTTCTACGACCCATTTTTTCCAAAGTTAAAGCATAGTTAAAACGTGCCGGCTCGTGTTTTGGATTTTCCTTAATAACTCTTTCCAGCTCTTTTAGCGCCGATTCGTTCAGATTGAGATAGAAAAAACAAGCTGCCAAGTCGGTGCGGACATCAGGGTCTTTGGGGTTAAATTTCAGATAATTTTGATAATACTGAATCGCGCGAAAAAACTTTTCTGCCGAACGTTTGGTGTCCCTTTTTTCAAAAGCTAGATAACTTCCCCAGTCGAAATAAGCGTTGCCCAGCTCTTTAACTGGAGTGGTATCAGTAGGACGAGCTTTAATCATTGCTTCAAGTTGAGCAACGGTTTCTTGAAGTCTGGCCTCCTGAGGATCAGTTGTTATTTTAGCTGTTTTGCCCAGCCACTGGGGAGGGATTGCCCAATAGACAATAGAAGCAGCAAAAGATAAAACTATGAACAAAGCTGTAATCTTTATCCACCAAGCAGACTTGCCTTTTTTTGTAAACAATCAATCCCCAGTTTTATTTTTTCTCTTTAGTCGTTTCGGTAGCCTGAGGTACTTCCATCCCTGGAATAGCTGGATGGCCTGGCGGAAGAGTGGTTACCCCCTCAGGAATGGGAGGAGCAGATATACCAGATGGAAACTCACTGGGGTTAGTTGAGGGACTAGTTGTCGGCGAAAAAAAACCCCTAACCAAAAACCCAACGAAAAAGGCCACTAAAGCAATGATGGCCACCCAGGTAATATCAAGGCTTAAACCAACTAAACCCTCCTCTTCTTCCTCAACACTCATTTTGGCCTTTTCTTTCGGCTCTTCATGCTTCACCCGCTTCTTTCCTGCTGACCTCTTACCTCCCCCTTGAGAAGTCTTTTTTTTCTCTGCCACTCTAATACCTCCTCTCAGTTAAATTTACTAAACATATAATAACCCTAAAACAAATTTTAGCCAACCTTTACCGGAAAAATGCTTCCAATCCTCAGCTATCAAGAAGCTTCTTTTTAACCTTACGAGTTTTGCTAATTATTCCTTCAGAATCAAGAGAGTAGAAATTGCCTTCACGATAAAGAATTTTTCCATCAACCATCGTCATCATGACATTTTCTTGATTAGCCCAATAAACCAGCAAAGAGTATGGATCCCTCCCGAAAGCTTCGTGGGCTTCTGAAATATCAACTGCAATGATATCAGCTCTTTTACCTATTTCAAGAGAACCCACCTTATCATCCAACCCTAAAACCTGAGCCCCGCCCAGCGTAGCCATCTCTACAAACTTTTCGGCCGACAAAGCTTCCACCCTAGCTGAAAGGCCGCGCTGTAACAGGAGAGAAACGCGCATTTCATCGAAAAAATCATTGGTGTAGTTGCTGGCTGGACTGTCCGTCCCCAAACCTGTTACAAAACCCTTTCTTATGAAACTCCAGAGCGGTGTTATGCCCATACCCAACTTCGAACTTGTCCGTGGACAGTGAACAATTCTAACTTCGTATCGCCTCAAAATATCAATGTCTTCTTCGCTTACTTGAACACAATGGATTGCCACAGTGTTGGGAGCCAAAACTTGCCAATTTTCAACATATCTCACCGGGCTTACCCCTGTGGGTTGCCAAAGAAACTCTCCCCAGCCCATCAAATCGCGATACTGATGAGCTAGAGGACCAGAACCATACTTAACAAAATCATACTCCTGACGGGAACCAGCTAGGTGGATTGCAAATAAAAGATTTTCTTGGCGGGAAAATTCAGCCACTTCTTTTAATAGTAAGGGGCAAGAGTTATAAACCGAGTATGGCGAAACACCTAATGAAATCAAGGAGTTTTTAGACTCATTACGCCAGTTATCAAGCCTTTTTATCATTTCTTTCATTAAGTTTTCTGTTTGTCGGTGATCCATCCCCGAAACCTCAGCAAAAATACAGCCCCGTAAACCAGCTTTTACGGCTGCACGCAAGCTCGCACCACTCTTAGTTATGTCACCAAGGGCTGTAATCCCAGCTCTAACCGCTTCCATCAGTCCAAGTTCAGCTGAGCACTCCCAATCTTCCTCATCGAGGCTGAAGCTAAGTTTAGTGATCTCAAGCTTCCACTTCCAGAAAGGTAAATCAGCAACTACTCCACGAAATGGACTATACTCCAAATGGGTGTGAGCGTCCACAAAACCTGGCAAAATTAAAGCTTCTTTAAAGTCCATCAATTTCTCATGGGGAAACTTTAAGATAAGCTCTTCTTTGCTCCCAAGTGCTTTAATCGCCCCGTTCTCAACTAAAACAGCACCATCAGCAATTGGAGGTGAAGTGATTGGCAAAACCCATTTCCCAGCGATTATCAACTTTAATGGTACCTCTCTATTACAAACTTACTCAAGAACAAAAGGCCTGAACGAGCCTCCTCATTTTTAACTTTCTCAGCAACTTGAATAGCCATTTTAACATAACTCTCTGCTTCTTTTCTGGCCCTTTCTATTCCCTTGGTCCCTTTGATTACTAGCAAAGCCTCTTTTACCGATCTGTCGTCCACATTTCCTTTAATAACTTTAACTATTCGATCATCATAGTTAGTTTCTTCTAAAGCATAAATTACAGGTAAAGTAACTATTCCTTGTCGCAAATCAAGAGCAACTGGCTTGCCCATTTCTTTAGCTTCACCTTGAATATCAAGAAGATCATCAAAAATTTGGAAAGCCATTCCAAGATTTTCACCGTAAAAAGCCAGCTCTTTCGCTGATCGCACTGGCTGTTTAGAAAGTATCGCTCCTAACTCACAACTAACCGAAAATAAAACAGCGGTTTTTAACCTTATGCGGCGTAAATAGCTCATCGGAGTCGTCTCAACCCAGCGTTTCAATTGAACCTGCTGCAATTCACCCTGACTCAACGCCTCAGCTGCATTAGCC
>CALKMS010000087.1 GCA_938091145.1 uncultured bacterium | reverse complement strand
TAAGAGATGGAAGTAAGACCAGTCAAGATAACTGACACTACCCTTAGAGATGCACACCAGTCACTCTGGGCAACCAGAATGCTGACTGAGGATATGGTTCCTATTTTAAATAAAATTGATAAAGTTGGTTTTTTTTCGGTTGAAATGTGGGGCGGGGCGACTTTCGATGTGCCCCTTAGGTACTTGGATGAGAATCCTTGGGACCGCTTGCGGGTCATTAAAAAATACTTGAAAGAAACTCCTTGCCAAATGCTTTTGCGGGGCCAAAATTTGGTTGGCTATTGGCATTACCCGGATGATATTGTTCGGCGGTTTGTGAGGAAAGCCAAAGAAAATGGAATAGATATTTTTCGGATTTTTGACGCCCTAAATGATGTGAGAAACTTAGAAGTGCCAGTCAAGGCAGTAAAGGAAGTGGGCGGTTGGGCTGAAGGGGCAGTAGTTTATACCATCAGCCCAGTTCACACTCTTGAACATTATGTAGATACCGCCAAACAAATTGTTGAGTTGGGCGTTGATTCTCTTTGTATTAAGGATATGGCTGGGTTGCTTACTCCTTATCGGACTGAACAGTTAATAAAGCGATTGAAGAAGGAGATTTCGGTTCCAATTCATCTTCATTGCCACTATGTTGGTGGGATGGCTCCTATGAACTATTTGAAGGGGATCGAAGCCGGAGTGGACATTATTGATACGGCGACTTTTCCTCTGGCTTTTGCTAATTCTCAACCGCCAACTGAAATGATCGTAGCTGCTTTGAAAGATACCATTTATGATACTGGCTTTGATCTTGAATTGCTTTATGAAATCGCCGAATATTTTGAAGAAGTGAGGATAAAAAGGGGTTGGGAGCGTGGAATCACTTCGCTAGTCCATATGAAAATCTTTTCTCACCAAGTCCCGGGAGGAATGACATCTAATCTCTATGTCCAACTGCAACAGCAAAACGCTGTTGATCGCTTACCTGAAGTGTTAGAGGAGATACCCAGGGTTCGAGCTGAAGTCGGTTATCCTCCTTTGGTTACTCCTCTTTCCCAGATTGTGGGAACTCAAGCGGTTTTAAATGTGTTGTCGGGCAAAAGATGGTCAATAGTTCCTAGGGAAATGAAAGACTATTTAAAAGGCCTTTACGGCAAGCCTCCAGGGCCAATTGACCCAGAAATTCAAAGGAAAGTTTTAGCTGGCGAAGAACCAATAACTGTTAGGCCAGCTGATTTAATTAAGCAATCTTATGAGGACTATGCAAGGGAGATTGGTGATCTTGCTCGAAATGAGGAGGATGTTTTAAGCTATGCTCTTTTTCCGGCTGAGACGCGAGCTTATCTTGAAAGACATAAAGAAGGAATGGAAAAGACAGTTTTTGCAGTTGGTGAAAAAGGATGGGAGGCGGTTGGAATGAAGATAGAAGAACTTAAAGAGTTAATTGAAACGCTAAACAAAACTGAGGTTAGTGAATTAATTTTCGAAAAGGATGGAGTCAAAGTGACCCTAAGAAAAAGTGGAGCCGGAGTTGCATCCCCTACTCCGCCTGTTCAAGATAAAACCGCGGCGGTTAAATCTGAGGAGTCCAAGGAAAAGAAAGAAGAGCTAACTCACCCCGATGGCTGGAAAGAAATTACTTCTCCAATGGTGGGCACTTTCTATCGAGCTCCCGCTCCTGATGCCCCTCCTTACGTTGAGGAAGGCGATTTAGTTGAGCCAGGTCAAACTCTTTGCATTTTGGAAGCAATGAAGCTTTTTAATGAACTGACAGCTGAGGAGAAAGGGATAATCCGAAAAATTTGTGTTGAGAATGCTCAACCAGTGGAGTATGGGCAGGTGTTGTTTCTAATTGAGCCAGTTGAGGATAACAAAGAGTAGATGTTTAAAAAGGTTTTGATAGCTAATCGCGGTGAGATTGCCATCCGAGTAATTAGGGCCTGTCAGGAACTTAATATTTCCACTGTGGCCGTGTACTCGCAGGCAGACAAAGATTCACTTCACGTTAAACTGGCTGATGAGGCGGTTTGCATTGGTCCACCTCCTGCTCTAAAGAGCTATCTTAATGGACCCTCGATTATTAGTGCTGCAGAGATAACTGGAGCAGAGGCGGTTCATCCGGGCTACGGCTTTTTGGCTGAGAATCCTTCTTTTGTCGAGATGTGCGAAGCGGTGGGTTTGACTTTTATCGGTCCTTCTGCTGAGGCAATGCAACTTTTGGGAGATAAAGCTAAAGCAAAAGAGTTGTTGAGGAAAGCTGGTTTACCAGTTATTCCTGGCTCAGAAGGTATTGTAAATGATAAAAAGGAAGCTTTGGAGATTGCTGGGGAGATTGGTTTTCCGGTGATTGTCAAAGCGGCGGCTGGCGGTGGAGGGAAAGGAATGCGTATTGTTCAGACTAAAGAGGATCTTTTGAATCAGATCCAACTCGCTCGAGCGGAAGCCAACTCGGCTTTCGGTAATGGTTCGATCTACATTGAAAAGTATCTTGATGAGCCGAGACATATTGAGGTTCAGGTTTTGGCAGATCAGCATGGAAATATTATTCATTTGGGGGAAAGAGATTGCTCCATTCAAAGGAGGCACCAAAAGCTGATCGAAGAGGCACCCAGTCCAGCTCTTGATTCCGAGATGAGAGCGAAACTTGGCGAAATGGCAGTCAAAGCAGCGCGGGCCTCTAATTACTTAAATGCGGGCACTTTCGAGTTTTTACTCGATAAGAATGGCAATTTTTATTTTATGGAGGCGAACACACGCTTACAAGTTGAGCATCCGGTAACGGAAATGGTGACGGGCATTGACATTGTAAAAACCCAGATTTTAATTGCAGCTGGAGAGAAAATACCTTTCACGCAAGAGGAAGTAAAATTAAATGGGCACTCAATTGAGTTCCGGATTAACGCTGAAGATCCAGATAACAACTTTCTTCCTCGGGCAGGCAAAATAACCGGCCTTTGTTTGCCGGGAGGAATCGGCGTGAGAGTGGACGCTTGTGTTTACCAAGGATGGGAAATTCCGCCTTATTACGATTCTTTAATAGCAAAACTGATTGTTTGGGGAAGAGATCGTGAGGAAGCGATTGAAAGAGGTAAGCGGGCTCTTGGGGAGTTTACTGTTGAAGGAGTGCCGACTACCATACCTTTTCATTTACAGGTTTTAAATAACGCTTTCTTTTTGAAAGGGGAAGTCTATACAAACTTTTTAGCTCGGCGGATTTTAAACGAGTGATTTAAAATGGTGAGGGACACTGAACAATCTTTGGGCAAAATAACAATTACTGAAAAAGCCCTGATTTCTTTAATAATGAAAGCTATTTCTGAGGTTGAAGCAGTGAAAGTTCCCTCTCGTCTTAACGCTTCGCGTCACATAAGACTGGATTTTAAGCCACGTGAGAAAAAAGCGGAGGTCTTTCTCCGCTTATCTTTTTCTCCAATAAAACCTCTTGTTGAAACGGGCAGAATGGTTCAGGATAGGGTTCGTGATGTGTTGGAAACGACAGCCGGCTTAAAGGTAGAAAGAGTTGACGTTGAAGTAACTCATCTTTCTGAGTAAATGAAAAGCCGAACTAAGGAAAGAAAGATTGCCTTTGAAATATTATTTGAGCATGATCTGAATGGGAAATCGATTGAAGAGATCCTGGCTTTGCGCAAAGAAGCAGGTTTAGCTTTGCCTTCCGCTTTTGGTGAAGCATTGGTTCAAGGAGTAGTTGCCAATCAACCTCACTTGGACCATATTATCAGCAAATATTCGGAGAACTGGCGGCTAGAAAGGATGCCT
>CALKMS010000086.1 GCA_938091145.1 uncultured bacterium | reverse complement strand
AAGATGAAGAAAGATGGGGTTTAGCTGGTCTTTTGCATGACATCGATTACGATTTGACCTACAATAAGCCCGAAAAGCATTCTTTGATAGCTGCTCAATGGCTTGAAAAATTGGGGGTAGATGGGGAGATTATCAAAGCGGTTAAGGCTCATAGCGGTAAAGCTCCTCTGGACAATTTACTGAGTAAGGTTCTTTATGCTACCGATCCAACAACCGGGTTTTTGGTAGCTTGCGCTTTAATGACGCCTGGAAAAAAAATGGCAGATGTCGATGTAGGGTTTGCTATCAGAAGGTTTAAAGAGAAATCTTTTGCTCGGGGTGCAAGTCGAGAACAGATGATGAACTGTCAAAGTTTTGGAATGGAATTGGAGGAATTTTTAAAAATCTGCATTGAGGCAATGCAGGAGATAAGTAAAGAAATTTCACTTTAATGAGGACTTTGATTGTCACTGAAAAAGACAAATCCGCCCGTCGGATTGCCGAAATCCTTTCGAACGGGAAGTTTGGCACTAAAAAAGTTTTAAATTTCCCAGTTTATGTGTTTAGAAAAGATAGTCAGGAAATCCATGTCATTGGCCTTAAAGGTCACATTTTGCGGGTCGACTTTCCGCCGCCTTATCAGAACTGGCAAAAAGTCGATCCAAAGGAATTGATTGATGCCGAAATAATAAAAGTTCCCGTTAACGAATTAGTACTAAAGGCTTTGAAAGAAGAAGTTGTCTGGGCGGATGAGCTAATTGTTGCTACTGATTTTGATCGGGAGGGAGAGCTCATCGGTTATGATGCTGCTGAAGAAGCAAAAAGGGTCAAAGCCTTTAGGTCTATTAAGAGGGCTCGTTTTTCAGCTCTAACTCCCCAAGAAATAAAAGAGGCTTTTAAAAATCTTCAAGATCCCTATTTGAGCCTAGCTTTAGCTGGCGAAGCCCGACAGGAAATTGATTTAGTTTGGGGAGCAACTTTAACTCGTTTTCTTTCTCTTGCCTCCCGTCGCCTTGGCAAGCATTTTCTTTCGGTGGGAAGAGTTCAAAGCCCGACCCTTTGTCTTTTAGCTCAGCGGGAAAAGGAAATAAGGGATTTTAAACCGACTGATTATTGGCAGCTTAAGCTGGTATTAGCTAAAAATGGCCAGCAGTTTGTGGTTAATCATGAAAAAGAACGCTTTTTTGACCACACCCAGGTCGAAAAGATTAAGAAAAAGTTGGGAGAAAAAGGGTTGGTACTAGAATATGAAGTTAGTCAAAGAAACATTTTGCCTCCGAGCCCTTTTAACACCACTCAGTTTCTGGCGGCTGCTTCAAACATTGCTCGTCTTTCTCCGGCTCGAGCAATGCAAATAGCTGAAGACCTTTATATGCGAGGATTAATAAGCTATCCAAGAGTTGATAATACGGTTTATCCTGCTTCCCTTAACTTTAAGGCAGTGCTAAGCTTTCTCAAGAAAGATCCAGCGTATGAGGAAGTTGTTCAGGCCATTCTTTCTCAAGAGAAAATTGTGCCGACCAGAGGAAAGAAGCACTCAACTGATCACCCACCTATTTATCCAACGGCTTTGCCACCGCTTGATAGCCTTAGAGGCGCGGAAAAAAAAATTTACGATCTTGTTGCTCGGAGGTTTATGGCAACCCTTTCGCCTTCAGTTGAGGTTGAAGATGGCGTGGTTACGATTGAGGTGGGAGGAGAGAAATTTATTGGCAAAGGATTTAGGGTTTTAAAAGAGGGCTGGTATTTAGCTTATCCTTTTTTTCGGAGGAAAGATGAGCCATTGCCAGCTTTGAAAAAAGGAGATTGGGTGGAAGTGCTTGAAGTTAGATTTGAAAAAAAGCAAACCCAGCCGCCACCTCGCTATAGTAGCGCGCGCTTAGTTCAAGAGATGGAAAGGTTGGGGTTGGGGACAAAGTCAACTAGGCATCAGATAATTCAGAATTTGTTTGAGAGGGGATATATAAAGGGAGAACCAATACAGACAACCGAGTTGGGAATGGCAGTGGCAGAAGCTTTGATGCGACATATGAAACCTGTTTCATCTCCGGAGATGACTTCTCAGTTAGAGGATGAAATGACAGAAATAGCTGAACAGCAGAAAAGTAAAGAGCAAGTAGTTGGTCATTCGCGCCAACTTTTGAAATCAGTCATGAAGGGTTTAGAAGGAGAAAAAGAGTCACTAAGAGAGACAGTTAAAGCGGGAATAAAGGCTGAAGGACTGATCGGGAAGTGCAGTTGCGGAGGCGAGTTGCGGGTGGTTGTATCTCGAAAGAGTAAAAAAAGATTTGTTGGTTGCAGCAATTATTTTAAACCGGATGGAAAACAAAAGTGTTCAGTTTCTTATCCGTTGCCTCAAAAAGGAACTGTGGCATCAACAGGAGAGATTTGTGCTTTTTGTGGAGCCCCGGTAGTTAAAATCATCAACCAAAGGAAGAGACCATGGCAAATTTGTCTTAATCCCGATTGCCCAAGCAAAGACTTTAAGAAGGAAGAAAAGTGATTGGAATAGTTGGCGCTGGTCAGGTTGGCTCAACTCTTGCTTTCGAGCTTTTCCGCAGAAATTTAGATGATATTGCTTTAGTTGATGTTGTTTCTGGCTTAGCGGAGGGTAAAGCACTTGATATAGCTCAGTGCGGCTCCCTTTTGGGCATTAATCGGGAAGTTGTTGGCTCAGAAGATTTAACGGTTTTAAAGGAGGCCGACATTGTGGTGATAACGGCGGGTTATCCTCGCCAGCCAGGCATGAGCCGGTTAGATTTGGCCATTTCTAATGCTCAAATTTTAAAAAATATCTTGTCAGGTCTTGCTTCTCTAAAAATTTCTCCCATTTTGGTAATAGTTACCAACCCTCTCGATTTGATGGTTCGACTAGCACTAAAAATCCTCTCCTTTTCAAGAGAAAGAGTGATGGGCATGGGCGGCTTGCTTGATTCAGCCCGTTTTCGTTATTACCTGGCTAAGAAACTTGGACTTTCCTTGACTGACATTCAGGGCATGGTTGTTGGTGAGCACGGGGATAGAATGATACCTTTGTTTTCGACGGTTGGGATCACTTTTACTAACTCTGAACTCAAAAAGGAAATTGTAGAAAACACTAAAAATGGAGGAGCAACAATTGTCAAGCTTTTAGGTAAGGGAAGCGCTTACTTCGCTCCAGCTGTTTCGACTGCTTTAATGGTTGAGTCGATTTTAAAGAATAAGGGTGAGCTCTTTTCCGTCGCTTATTTGGCAAAAGGGGAGTTTGGTTTGGAAGATGTGGTTTTGAGCTTGCCAGCGTTTTTAAATCGAGATGGTCTTAAACCTGCTGAGTTGAGTTTAAGTTGGGAAGAGCTTGAAACACTTCGGAAAGCTGCAGCTGAGATTAAAAATTTTCAGGATGATTTTTTAAGGAATTTTTGATGGCAAGAGAAATAAAAGCAGAAGCAATTGTTGAAAAGATTTTTCAATTGATATTAAAAGCCAGCTTTGAGCTTAGGCGTGATGTTTTGAACGCCATTTTGCTGGCGGCTGAAAGAGAAACTGGTCTTGCTCGGAAGAATCTCGAAATTATCGCTGATAATGCTTATTTTGCTTATGAGAGAAAGAAACCTCTTTGTCAGGATACTGGAGTGGTTGAAGTTTTTCTCGAAATAGGGCAAGGGGTTATTTTACCGAGTGAGCCTTTAAAAGATCTAGTTGAAAAGGCAGTTAAAATGGCCTTTAAAGAAGGTGCTTTAAGAGCTTCAGTAGTTAACGATCCATTGTTTGAGCGCAAAAATACCGGCGATAGCTGCCCCGCAGTTGTCGATTGTGAGCTTGTTCCGGGCGAAAGACTTCGGGTTTTAGTGATGCTTAAAGGAGCAGGAAGTGAGAACACTAGCTTTCTCAGGATGCTTTCACCAGCGGTTGGTATTAGAGGATTGAAGGAAGTTATTTTAAAAAGATTGTATGAAAGAATTCCTTATGCTTGTCCGCCGGTGATAATTGGGGTGGCAGTCGGAGGCACTTTCGATACAGTGGCAAGAGCAGCCAAGAAGACTCTTTTTGAACCGGTTGGCCGGAGAAATTCTTCTTTAGGGCTTGGTAGATTGGAAGAAGAAATATTGAATGAAGTAAATTCTTGGGGGATAGGGCCTCAAGCACTGGGCGGGAAGACAACCGCTTTAGCGGTTCACTTCCGAGCTTTACCTTCTCATATAGCTTCCCTACCAATGGCTGTCTGCCTTTCCTGCCACTCTTTGCGAACGGCTGAGGCTGAGTTTTAATGGGTGGGAAGCCAACAAATAAGAGATTGTCAGGCCAGGCTTTACCTTTTTCTTCGGAAGGCGTCGTTTCTTCATCTGCTTCTTATCTTAGCATTTTAAAGAACCGAAATTTTTTTCTTCTTTGGTTAAGCCAGGCAATTTCTAACTTTGGGGATTGGCTTATTGTTTCTTCTCTTCTTGCTCTTGTTTATAGCTTGACTTCAGGCTCGAGTGCAGCTGTAGGTGTTCTAATGATTTTCAAAATAGCTCCTGCTTTACT
>CALKMS010000085.1 GCA_938091145.1 uncultured bacterium | reverse complement strand
GAGAAAGATTGCTTCGTCGCTCCGCTCCTCGCAATGACAAAATGAGTGAGGTCATTGCGAGCGACGACCGAAGGGAGGAGCGTGGCAATCTCTGAGATTGCTTCGGGTGCTTACGCACCCTCGCAATGACGGAGGAGAAAGATTGCTTCGTCGCTCCGCTCCTCGCAATGACAAAATGAGTGAGGTCACTGCGAGCGAAGTGAAGTTGTTTTTCAACTAAGGAAAGAATTAGCGCCTAATAAAATCCGCTTCTATGTGTGATTGAAGTTGTTACAAAATAGCAAAAGCACTATTAAATGCGGGGATGGTGCCGAAGGCGGGAGTCGAACCCGCACGGGCGCGAGGCCCACTGGATTTTGAGTCCAGCGCGTCTGCCAGTTCCACCACTTCGGCACGCTGAACAAATTTAATTCTATTTTTTTAGTCTAGTTTTTGCAACTAGAACGCTCTATTTGCCTTGCGTTTGAAATATTTGAGTGGCAATTTTTTAATTGCTTTTTCCACCTAAGATTATGAAAGGGGAGTATCTAAAGAGAAAATGTTATGGATCTCATTGAGTAAAAGATTGTTAGCAGCCCGCTCGTTTTAGCCGAGAAACTTTCTCAACCAGGCCGCTTCAATTATTAGTTCTTTGATGTCTTCTTTTTTTTCTAGTTTTTCAATGATTTTGCTGGTGATTTTGAGATGATTTTTATCAGTTTCATAATCGGTTAATCTTATTACTTTTTTGGTGTTTTCTTTAAGAAGAGGAAAAAGCCTCAAAGAATTAGGATTGAAGTAAGCAAGAGAGTCAGACAAATCTTCTTCAAAGTCGGGATAAACCTTTTTTGTTAGTCTAACTTCTTCGGTTGTTAGATTAGCCAGACCAAGTAGTTCCGGAGGGAAACCAATTGAATATAAAGCGGCACAGAAAGTAATCGCTCTTGGAAGATTAATATTCTTGCTTGCTTTGCGGGAGTAGCCGAAAAGCCCTATGTGGAGTTTCCTCAAGCGACGAGAAGGAACGTAAGGAGAGATTTGAGAAACCAGGGGGGCAACCTGCTCCAGTTCGGATTGGTAAAGTTGAGAAGATTTTTTCGCAAGTTCGATCACTTTTTTTTCGTCTTCAATGGGGATAGCCCTTTTCCTTTTTGTTTGATTAATTTTTCTGATTGCTCGAACAACTTGTTCTGAAGGGTAGTCGTATTTAAAAGCTGATTGAATGGTAAAGGTTTGAACGCTAGGATAACCTTTTAAGCAGTTTTCGATGTTGGTGGGTTTCAAATTTCCCCTAAAAGGGCAGGACCCAACTCCAACAATAGGATAAATTGGTTTTCCCCACCTTTCTTCCAGCTTTTCCAGGCGAAAGAGAGCAACTTTAAGTGAGAGAATAGCAGCGAGATGGCCATAGTTTAAGGCGGGGTCTGAACGTGCCAAAAAAACTCTTTGGTAAGAGAAATTTTTATTTTTTAGGTATTCTTCAAGAATTATAGCAGAGTTAAGAAGGCTTTCCATATCTTCAAAAAGAGGAATAACTTCAATTTTTGAGGGGGCAAAATCGCCAATCCAACTTTTAAGCTTGGCTCCATCAGGGAAAGTGAATTCTCCTTTGCCGCCAACAAACTTTTCATAGTAAAAGTGGACTCTTTCAATTTCTTTGCTGGTTCGGGTCATTGGCAGAATAACTTCAAAAATAGGTGGTTTGGCTTTTGGATTTATTAGTTTTACTAAGTCATAGGAGCGAGGAATGCTTTCTAAAACTTCAAGCAAAACTTTGCCTTCAGTTTTTTCGACCGATGGGTTGGGAATTCGCAAAGTAAGGAAGTATCTTTCTCCCAGCAAGTTTTCTTTAAAGAAATGGGGGTAGCGAGAGAGCAATTTTCGAACCACGAATTCATCCACTTCTTTACCTTCAAAATCCCACATCTGCTCTTCACAACCAAGGTGAGAAAATACATAGTAAGCTTCGGTTATTTCGTCTTCGCCACCCATTGGCTGGCTTTCAGCAAAAAATGGTAGGTTGACATTGTCGGGGTGCTGAGTGCTCATTGTTCGTGGAATTTTTCGCATAGCTTAATTTTACTTTTTCAGAATCGATTTTGGAAACACACCGTATAAACTCCTATTTAGCGTGGCTTTTTGAATCATTTATTAGGAATTTAAAGGAAGCAAGGCATCCTTCCCACAAAGAAATAGCAGCCTCTTTTTAAATCATTTATTGGGAATTTAAAGGGATTAAAAGACTAGGTTTTCTTGGACAATTGCCTTAATGCTGACCAAATATTCGACTTAAAAAGGGATAGGCAAGACTAAGAGCTTTTTCGGGACAGAGTTCATGACAACAGTAACAACGAATACACTTTTGATAGTCGAAGACTGGTTTGTTGTTTTTCATGGTAATAGCCTTGGAGGGGCAGTTCTCTTTACAGGTCAAGCAAGCAGTGCAGCGCTCGGGGTAGCCAAGAACGGGTTTGGCAGTAGTTAGGTTCCTTAAAAAATGCCTTAGAGCTGGTGGAATGCTATCAAAAAGATCTTTTTGAGGTAATTTAAAGTCGGTGGTTTTAATTTCTTCCAATTTTTCACCGGTTACCTCAATTTCTTTTAGAGATTTCCAAAATCCCAATTCTTTAGCTACAGCGTTGGTATAGACTTCTTCAGGGTTGAAACCAATAACATAGGCGGCTATGACATCGAGGGCAACTGAGTCGGAGCTGGCTAAAAGGAGATTTAGGGGGTAAGGCTCTCCTGATGATGGACCTTCCCCTTCCATTGCGATAATACCATCCATAATGCTTAAGCGGGGTTTAACTTTTAAAAGAATTTCTATCAGGAGTTTAGCAAAGTCTATTCTTTCGGCTACCCTTAAATGATATTCAGCTTTTTTAATTCCTGGGATGCAACCAAAAAGCACCTTGACGGCGCCTGTGAGCTTCATAAAGCCGTGGGTTTTAAGTTTAGGAAGAGAAATAATTCCGTCGACTTCCAGTATTTCTTTGCCGATTTCCAGATAGGGATAGCAAGGATTGGCAATCTCAGTTACTTTCACTTTTTCCACTTTTTGGTCAAGAAGAATGAAATCGACATTTTCGCTTTCGCAGACTTCTTCGATGCCTGTTGTTTTTAGGATTTTACCTATTCGTCTTTGGTTATCCCGACCGCCTGGCGAATCGGCAATAATTGGTTTTCCTCCTGCCTCTTTAACTTTTCGGGCTACCGCCCTAACCAGTTCGGGGTGGGTGGTGACGGCTCTTTCTGGCGGGTAAGGACCAAGGAGATTAATTTTTAAAAGAATAGTTTCCCCGGGTTTGACAAACCCCTTCCAATTTCCCAGCGGCAAGAGCAGCTCGTCGAGAGCCTGTTTTAATGCTTCTGACTGATAGCTTGAGCATTTTTTCAAAGAGACTATTTTTTTTAATTCTTCACTCATAAAACAAATTAAATCAGAATCCGACTGCTATTTGAACAAAAATTGAGGGGCAGCTTTTTATTTTTCAAAAAGTTAGACTTCGACCTTTTTTATTTTTATTAAAT
>CALKMS010000084.1 GCA_938091145.1 uncultured bacterium | reverse complement strand
GTCTGATTTTAAAAGTTTTTTCCAGAGCTTTTTCTCGACGCCACTTTGCAATTTCTCGGTGATTTCCGGAGAGCAGAACCTCAGGAACTTTTAAACCCCGATATACCTGTGGACGAGTATATTGAGGATATTCAAGTAAATCAAAGCTAAAACTTTCTTCAATAAGTGACTCTCTTGAACCTACCACCCCAGGAATTAAGCGAGCAACTGCTTCAACTATTACCAATGCTGCTGCTTCTCCTCCAGCCAAAACATAATCACCAATAGAAATTTCATACTTAGCAAGTTCTTTTACTCTTTCGTCAACTCCTTCATAACGCCCACACAAAAAAACCAGCTTTTTCTCTTTTGTCAGTTCAACGGCTAAACGCTGATTAAAAGTTATTCCTGAGGGAGAAAGAAAAACTACGGCCGCTTTTCGTTTGGCTTCTTTTGGAGTTTGAACTTTCAAAATAGAAAAAACAGCTTCAAAAAATGGTTCAGGACGCATTACCATCCCCGGTCCTCCACCATAAGGCTCATCATCAACTTTTCGATGAGAAAGAGAAGTGTAATCTCGAAGATCATGTACATTAACTTTAAGAAGCCCCTTATCATGAGCAATTTTTAAAAGCCCGACTGAAAGAGGAGATTGAAAATAATTGGGGAAAATCGTGATTATCTCAACCTCCATCATAGCTCTAGCAACCCTGGCAACTCTTTAACAACTATTCTGCCCTCTTTAATTTTGACTTCTTTTATTACCTCCTTTACCGCTGGGATTAAGTACTTTCCTTCATCCACAAAAAAAACATCATTTGCTTTCGTTTTTAATATCGAAGTAATCTTGCCTAAATGCTTCCCATCAAGAGTAAAACAATCGAGACCAATGATTTCATGGATCCAATACTCTCCCGGTTCAAGCCTTTTGGCTTCAGATTCAGGAATTTGAAGATAATGCTTTAAAATCAACTCAGGCTTGACCAGGTTTTTACTCTCAAAAAACCTCAAATATAATCGGCCAGACTTGATTTTCACCTCCTTTATTGTAAGCTCCTTTAAAGCAAAAAGCGGAGGGGCTACAAAAAACTTTTTTCCCACCTTAAACCTCTCCGCTTCTTCCGTGAGTAAATCTATTAAAAACCAGCCGTGCCCTTCGTGACGTCTTATGTAGGCAACCGAAAGATATCTACAACTTTCTCTTTTAGTCGAGGATTTCAACAATTGCTCTTTTGCCCTGTTTTACAGCTGTGGCTCTGATAAGAGTTCTCAAGGCTTGAGCAATTCTACCTTGCTTACCAATTACTTTTCCAACATCTTCAGGTGATACCCTCAGTTGAAGAATGAGCGAACGATCGCCTTCAACCACATTGACACTGACTTCCTCAGGCTTATCTACCAGAGCCTTAGCAATGTATTCTAACAAATCTTTCATCTCGTAACCTCCTATTTACTGATTTTCAGTTTGAGTTTCTTTTTGAAATCCAGAAATCTTCAAGAGTTTCTCCACAGTTTCGCTTGTTTTAGCACCTTGACTCAGCCAATACCGAACCCGTTCTTTATCAATCTTTACCAATGAGGGTTCCTTTCGGGGGTCGTAATACCCCAAAATTTCAATAAAGCGACCGTCACGAGGAGCACGGCTATCCGTTGCTACTAACCGATAAAAAGGTTTTTTCTTACTGCCATACCTGGCTAACCTCAACCTTACCGCCAAGACATCACCTCCTATTTAAAAAAATCTTTGCCAAATAAAAAAGGAATTTTTCCTTTACCTTTGGCCATTTCTTTCATTATTTTCTGCAACTCTTCAAAACCCCTAAGTAACTGATTGACTTCTAACAAAGAAGTGCCGCTTCCCTTGGCAATCCTTTCTTTTCTTTTTCCTTTTATTATACTTGGATTTTTTCTTTCTTCAAGAGTCATCGATTGAACAATTGCTTTCATATGCTTAATCTTCTTTTCATCCAAAGGCAAAGCTCTTAATTTTGCCCCGCCTGGGAGATACTTGAGGATCTCACCTATTGGGCCGAGCTTCTCTAATTCTTCCAGCTGCAATAAAAAATCAGACAAATCAAATTGAGCTTTTGCCATTTTCTTTTCGATTTCTTTAGCCTTCTTTAAATCCATTTCGGCCTGAGCTCTTTCCACCAACGTCAAAATATCACCCATTCCCAAAATTCGAGTTGCCATTCTTTCTGGATAAAACTCCTGAAAGTTTTGAACCCTTTCCCCATCGCTAACAAAATAAATTGGCTTGCCAGTCACTTTTACAGCCGACAAAGCCGCACCCCCGCGCGCGTCACCATCAAGCTTGGTAAGGATCATTCCATCAAAACCAATCTTTTCGTCAAACTGAACGGCTTGATTTAAGGCATCCTGACCCACCATTGAATCTAAAACAAAAAGTGTATATCTGGGATTATAAGCTTCTTTTAATTCTCTCACTTCTCCCATCAAATCTTCGTCAAGGTGAAGACGACCGGCAGTATCAGCGATAACCACATCGAAACCTTCATTCCTAGCTTTTTCCAAGCTTTGTTTAATCAATTCACTAGAGGTTTTTCCTTCAGAAAAAACTGCTAACGAGCACTCTTCAGCCAAAATGGCTAATTGCTCTTGAGCAGCCGCTCGACGCAAGTCAGCAGCTACTAAAAGAGGCTTCATTCCCCTCTTTTTTAAAAAATTGCCTAATTTTACTACCGCTGTCGTCTTCCCCACACCCTGAAGGCCTACTAGCATTACCAAAAACGGGTAAGGTGGACGAGAATCAAATTCTTTTTTGCTGGAACCTAAAATCCTGACCATCTCATCATGAATTATTTTAACTATCTGCTGAGCTGGAGTAATGCTTTCTATAACATCTTGCCCTATTGCTCGGCCTTCAACTTCAGCTATGAATTCCTTCACTACCTGATAGTTGACATCAGCTTCCAGTAACACTAGCTTTAGCTCACGGAGACCATCTTTAATCTGCTTTTCAGTTAGTTTTCCCCGAGAAAAAAAACCAGATAAAGCGGCTTGGATTTTTTCAGTCAGTGCTTCAAACACTTCTACACCTCAATGTCAAATAGCAAAGCACCTTTTCTTCTCTTGATTGCTGCCCCAATAAAATCCCGAAAAAGAGGATGGGGTCTAGTGGGACGAGATTTAAACTCAGGATGAAACTGAGTAGCAACAAACCAAGGGTGATCGGGCAGCTCAATTATTTCAACTAGCTCGCCATCAGGCGAAGTTCCGCTAATCTTCAGCCCAGCGTTCTCCAGTTTTTCTCTATATTTATTGTTAACCTCATATCGATGGCGATGGCGCTCCATCACTTTAAGAGTACCATAAGCCCTTGAAGTTGTAGTCCCCTCTTCAATAATACAGGGGTAAGCACCCAATCGCATAGTTCCACCATAAAGCGAGATTTTCTTTTGTTCCGGCAGCAGATCAATAACCGGATGAGGTGTGCTTGAGTCAAATTCAGAACTATTTGCCTCTTTAAGCCCCGCCACATTGCGAGCGAACTCGATCACAGCACATTGCAACCCTAAACAGATACCCAAAAAGGGAACTCCATTTTCCCGAGCGTAGCGAATTGCACTAATTTTACCCTCGATTCCCCTCACCCCAAAACCGCCAGGGACTAAAACGCAGTCAACCTTTTTTAAAGAATCCTCAACTTCCTGAGCAGATAAAGTTTCAGCGTCAACCCAGTTCAGTTTAACCTCTACACCGTGATAGAAACCGGCGTGACGGAGTGCCTCCACTACCGAAAGATAGGCATCTGGAAGTTTTACATATTTTCCTACCAAAGCCACGTTTATCTGGCCCCTCAAATTCTTTACTTTACTAACCAGTGATTCCCACTCGCTCAAGTTAGGTCGGCGGTGCCAGCCGAAATGTTTCAAAACAATTTGAGCCAGTCCTTCTTCGTAAAGCAGAAGCGGAACCTCGTAAATGCTATCAGCATCAATTGCTGACACCACAGCTGTCGGCTCAACATCACAAAAAAGAGCAATTTTTTTTCGGATATCTAAGTCCAGTGGCCAATCAGAGCGACAAATAATGGCATCGGGCTGAATACCAATTTCTCTCAGCTTCATTACGCTGTGCTGAGTTGGTTTAGTCTTAAGTTCAGAAGGGGCTTTCAGGTAAGGCACTAAAGTAACGTGAAGGTAAAAAACATTTTCTCGCCCCACATCTTTTTTAAACTGCCTTATTGACTCTAAAAATGGTAACCCTTCAATGTCACCGACCGTCCCGCCTACTTCAGTAATGACCACATCCGGGCTGTTTTCTTCCGCTAATTTCCAAACTCTCTCCTTTATCTCGTTGGTAACATGAGGGATAACCTGCACTGTTGCACCCAAATATTTTCCCTCTCTTTCCTTTTGAATAATTGACCAATAAACTGAACCAGCAGTCACATTACAATCCCGGCTCAAGTTTTCATCAATAAAGCGCTCGTAGTGGCCAAGGTCAAGATCAGTTTCCCCACCATCTTCGGTAACAAAAACTTCACCATGTTGATAAGGATTCATCGTACCTGGATCAACATTCAAATAAGGATCAAGCTTTTGGATGGTTACCTTGTAACCACAAGACTTCAAAAGTCGTCCCAAAGAAGCTGAGGTAATCCCTTTGCCAATAGAAGAAACCACACCACCAGTGACAAAAATAAACTTACTCATTTCCTCTTCCTTTCCAACGACCAAGATTATCAAAAAACTTCAAAAAAGCAACGTTTTCAAAAAAATAAGAAAAGGAAGAAAACTCGGCTAACAAATGGAGAAAAACAAGCAAAACCACCAATCCTAATTTAACCTTCCAATCTGTTATTGTTAAGCATAAAATTAAACCCAAAAATCCCCCTAAAAGATTTGAACCTGAATCACCCAACATCGATTTTTCTCTTAAATCATACCAAAGAACTAAAACAAAGGGAGGCAAAAAACTTGCCCAAAGAAGCCACCATACTGACATAATCTCCGCTCTTAAGTTAGTCTTAAAGCTTAAAATCCAGGCAAAGAAAGCCAAAGTCAAAAACGCTTTTCCTGACCGACCGGGCCGCAAATCAAGAAGATTCAAGAAATTGGCAAGAAGGCTGATAAGAAAGGCATTTAAAAGCAAAAGTCCAAAAGAAATGGAGAAGAAAGCGGAAAAAACCATTGAAGCCAAAAAAATCAATAATGCCTTTAAAAAACCCGTTGTAACTTTCCCCTTAAAAAGCAAACCAAAATGACCCTTGAAGCCCTTCGACTCCTCTCCGTCAAACAAATCATCGAGAAGCCCAGCCATCAAAAGAGCTAAAAGCAAAAATAGGGAACCGTAAAAGACTGTATAATCAAGAGAATAAGAAAAGAAATATG
>CALKMS010000083.1 GCA_938091145.1 uncultured bacterium | reverse complement strand
TTTTGTAGCAGGTAAGGAATTTTTTTAATCTTTTTTAGTCCTTTTTGGGAACAAGGTGATAGGAGCAGAAAAACCTTATAAAAAAACTTATAAACAAAGAGGGAACTCGTAAAAAACTCTAACTTTTCTTAAAGCACCCTTTTCTCTTTTCCCTTTTTTAGAGGGAAGTCGGTAGAAATTTCTTTTTTTTCATTGCAAGCGCTCTTATTTTGTCATTACGAGCGCCCCTTTTTGTCATTGCGGGCTTGAGCAAACACCCTTTTTGTCATTGCGAGCCCCTTTTCTGTCATTGCGAGCGATGATACTTTTCTTGTCATTGCGAGTGACGACCGAAGGGAGGAGCGTGGCAATCTCGTTCTCTGAGAGAAAAGAAGCAATCCCTGAGATTGCTTCGTTTTGCTTTGCTTTCGGCTCGCAGTCCTCGCAATGATACATAAGAAAAGTCATTCCGAGTTCCGCACTTCTTTACGTCATTGCGAGCCTGAGCAAAGCGAAGGCGTGGCAACCTCTTCCTTTAGAGAAAGACCACTTCTGAGATTGCTTCACTTCGCTAAAACGGTGTTCGCAATGACGCAGAAGAAGTGTCATTGCGAGCGAAGCGAAGCAATCCCATTGGCAATTGCAAGCCAACCTTCCTTTGGTCATTGCTAGCGAGCCTTAAGGCGAGCGTGGCAATCTCTGAGATTGCTTCGTCCTGCTTCGCCTTTGGCTCGCAGTCCTCGCAATGACGCTAAAGAAATGTCATTGCGAGCAAGTTGACCCTTCTTTCTGTCATTGCGAGCGAGCCGTAAGGCGAGCGTGGCAATCTCTGAGATTGCTTCGTCTTGCCTCGCCTTCGGCTTGCAGTCCTCGCAATGACGCTAAAGAAATGTCATTGCGAGCAAGTTGACTCTTCTTTCTGTCATTGCGAGCGAGCCGTAAGGCGAGCGTGGCAATCTCAGCGATTGCTTTACCCCATCAAAGATGGGGTTCGCAGTGACAAAATGAGAGAGGTCATTCGAGCCTGAGCAAAGCGCAGGCGTGGCGCAACCACCTAGCCAAAAAAACTTAGCGATCTGAAGGTCGCTGCTTTAAGCGAGTCGGTCGTTCCTTTGCTAAGCGTTTAGTGGGAACCTTTAGCTTTCCGAAAATCTTTTTTTTCAATCCCTCTTAATCACCCTTATATGCAAGGGAGAGAAACAGAAGAACTGTATAAACAATGGAAAGACACATTTGAAAGTCATTCTAAAAAAAGAAAATTTTTTTTAAAGCACCTTTTTTTCTCCTCCCTTTTTTAAAGGGAAGTCGGGAGGGATTAAAATTTTCTGTTCATACTCCAATTTCTGCACTTCAGTGAGTTACAAAAATGTCAGACATTGGGGTGAGAGATAATTTTAAATGGTATAACAGTGTGCTATAATCAACTGGAAATAAGGGGTTGAGGGTTTATTTTGGGTAGTTATTTGGGGGAGAGGTGAGGTTATTTCGCTGGGTTTTAGTATTCCTAATTGCAGTTTTCTTTGTTTGGTTTGTCTCTTTTGGGCCACTCCGTCTGGTAGAAAAAACTGAAAGTGGTGACTTTTGTGGTCGCTGTCACGTAATGGAGTTACAAACGGAAGCCTGGAAAGTTTCGAGTCACCGCTTGTTTAAATGTGTTGACTGCCACCTGCCGAACGAAAATTTTTTCTTACATTACTGGTGGAAAGCTTTGGACGGTTTAAAAGATGTAATTGTTTTTTACAGCGGGCGAGTTCCCGAAGAAATAAGGGCTTCAGAACATGCCAGGAAAGTTATAAGCGAAAACTGCTTTCGCTGTCATTACTACACTGTTTCCCGACTGGACTTTGAAGGCAGATATTGCTGGGAATGCCATCGAATTCTTATTCATAAAATTCAGCTTTTAAAAAAAGAAGAGCAATTTTAATTGAGGGGGATTAACAATGAGTAATAAAAGATTAAGAAAGGCGAAAATTTGGTTTTTCAGCTCTACTTTACTATTAATTTTTTTGCTGTTTTTTATTTCTGGCTGCGCACCAGCAAAACCTCGAGCTATTGAGATTAAGGCTGTCTCACCAGGGGAGTATGATCCTGAAGTTTGGGGCAAAACCTATCCTTTAGAGTATCAGTCCTGGCTAGAAACTAAAAATCCCAGGCCGTCAGGGTTAAGCAAATACAAAAAAGGTTGGGACGAAGACAAAGTTATTTATGACAAGTTAAGCGAGTTTCCTTTTATGGCTTTGCTTTACAAAGGTTGGGGCTTTGGCATTGAATACAACGAGCCACGCGGTCATTTTTACATGTTAAAAGATCAGTTGGAAATTGATCCTTCGCGGGTAAAAGCTGGAGGTGTTTGCCTGACTTGTAAATCACCTTATGCCGGAAAGTTAGAAAAAGAGCTGGGAAAAGAATATTACTCAATGCCTTACCTTGAAGCAGTTAAAAAAATTCCCCAAAAACATCAAGAACTAGGAGTAGCTTGCATTGATTGTCATGATAGCTCGACAATGAAGCTTAAAGCTGCTCGCTGGACAGTTGAAAAAGCCGTCAAAGATTTGGGCAAAACCAGGTTTTCCCGCCAGGAAATGAGGTCTTTGGTTTGTGCTCAATGCCATGTGACTTATGTGATTCCTAAAAGTCCAGAAATGAAATCTACTGGTGTTTTCTTTCCCTGGCAGAAAAGTAAGTGGGGGGATATTTCGATTGAAAACATTATTAAAACAATAAAAAGTGACCCTACTTATCTTGAGTGGAAACAGGAGGTCACCGGCTTTAAACTTGGCTATATAAGGCATCCCGAGTTTGAGTTTTTCTCTCGTGGCAGTGTTCACTGGAAAGCTGGGCTTTCTTGTTCTGATTGTCATATGCCTTACAAGATAGTCGAAGGGGCAAAAATTTCTGACCACAACATTATGAGCCCATTAAAAAATGGTTTGGTAGCTTGCAAATTCTGTCATATTGAGTCAACTGATAAACTTAAAGAACAAGTATTGATTATTCAGGATAGGACGATGAGTTTGTTTTTGAGAGCTGGTTATCAAACAGCGGCAGTTGCCAAGCTTTTTCAGCTTGTCCATACTGAGCAAGCTAAAGGGAAAAACTTTGACCAATCTTTATATGATCAGGCAAAAGAGTATTACGAACAGGCTTTCTATCGGGTAGTTTATATTGGAGCTGAAAACTCGGTTGGCTTTCATAATCCAACAGAAGCCGGGCGTATTTTGGGTGATGCTATTGCTTTTGCTGGTAAAGCTGAGGGCTTGCTGCGACAGCTTTTGACTAAAGGGGGAGTTGAAGTTCCCGCGGAAATTCAACTGGAACTTAAAAAATATTTGAACAATCGGGGCGAGAAAAAACTAAACTTTCGACCAGAACAAGAGTTTAAAGACCCGTTTAATTTACAAGAAGAGTTTGGCTTGAAAAAATAAACTGTTGCTCACTTCGGGAAGTTAAGGATTGCGATAACTCACATATCTTATAGAATGTCTTCAGGGTTTAATTTTTTTAATTACTGGGAGTTTCATAAGAGCACAAGAGCTAATTTTATTTATTGACAAGCTTGACCTTTGGTTTAAACTAAAATGGTTTAAATTTGATTTGAAGGAGTTGTTTTGAAGAAAAGAATTATCTTACTTGCTCTGTCTTTATTGGTTTTGATTGGAGTTATCTACGGCGTTTTAAATTTTTACTTAAGGAGTTTAAAGGGGATAAGAGTTAAAGTGGAAGAAGCTAAGAAAAGAGACTTAAATCTAACTATTCTTGCTTCTCAGCAGGTAGTGGCAAAGAACAAAGTGGAGATTGTTGCTCCAGTAAATGGAAAAATTGCCGAAATTAAAGTTTCAGAAGGCAAAAAGGTTCAGAAAAATGATGTTTTAGTGGTTTTTAATAAAGAGGAGCTTCAGTACCAGGTTGACCAGGCACAGGGGGCTTACGAGGCGGCAGTTGCCCAGAGAGATAAAATTAAAAAAGCTAAAGACAAAGGACAGGCAACCGAGGAGGACTTGAAAGCAGCCGAGGGGGAAGTTAAAAGAGCCCAGGCAGCACTTGATTTAGCAAAACTCAATCTTAGTAAAGCCGAAGTTAGAGCACCAATTGATGGGATCGTGACCTCTTTAAAATTGAGCGTAGGCACAGATGTGATGGCCGGATCGCCTTTACTTACAGTAATTGACCCTTCCTCTTATGTGGTTAGAGCAGAAATTGATGAGGCGGATATTAGAAAAGTAAATGTTGGTGCTGAAGCTGAAATTACCTTTGATGCTTTCCCTGGCCGAATTTTTGTTGGAAAAGTGAAGGAAGTTGGCGTTAGCTTTATCCAAACTGAAACGGGGAGCAGAGTGTTCCCGGTTGATATTCAAATTATTGGTTTGGATTTAAACGAACTTAGAGAAGGGTTGAGCGGGGACGTTGAGATAAAGACGCGTCGGTTGTCTTCTGTTCTCGTCATTCCAATTGATGCGGTAGTTGAGGACAGTTTTACCTTTGTTTTTCAAGTGAACAGAAAAGAAAAGACTGTAGTCAAAAAGAAAGTTGAACTTGGAAATTCCAATGACGAGTATGTGGAGGTTAAAAAGGGCCTTAAAGATGGCGATTTGGTTGTAGTAAATCCGCCTTCTTCTTTAACTGAGGGGAGCAGGGTGAGCTGGTAGTTTTGAACGAAGAAAAAGCCATCGAAGTAATTGATTTGAAAAAAATTTATTATCTGGACGGTGTCGAAATCCAGGCTCTTAGAGGAATTACTTTTAGTGTTAATAAAGGCGAGTATGTCTCGGTAACCGGCCCATCAGGTTCAGGAAAATCCACATTGATGCACTTGCTGGGCTGTCTGGATAAACCGACTTCAGGCCAAGTGCTTATAAATGGCAGAAACACAGCTGAACTTTCCGATGGGGAGCTAGCTGCGATGAGGAACAAAGAAATTGGTTTTGTTTTTCAGGCTTTTAATTTACTACCTCGAGCGACGGCTTTGAAAAATGTTGAACTCCCTTTGATTTACAAAGGCTTGCCGGCTAAAAAAAGAAGAGACTTGGCTTTAAAAGCATTGGAAGAAGTTGGCTTGAAGGACCGAGTTTATCATCTTCCTTCTCAGCTTTCTGGCGGCCAGCAACAAAGAGTAGCAATTGCTCGGGCTTTAGTGACTAATCCTTCTATTATTTTGGCTGATGAACCAACAGGAAATTTGGATACCTCTGCAGGAAGTGAGATTTTGAGGATTTTGAGGGATCTAAACAGGAAAGGGATAACCATTGTTTTAGTAACTCATGAGGAGTATGTTTCCCGACAAGCTCAAAGAATTATTAAACTACTGGACGGAAAAATTATTAGCGATGAAAAAATTGGAACAAGTATTTTTAGCTGAGGAAAATATGAAAGCCTTTTTGAGAAAAAAAGTTTAAAATGAAGTTTTTTGAAGCTTTTTTCATTGCCTTTGAAGCTATTTGGGCTAACAAATTGCGCTCGTTATTGACAATGTTAGGAGTGATAATTGGGGTATCTTCAGTAATTTTACTTGTTTCTATTGGACAAGGAGTAGCTGAAGAGGTGACTGCTCAAATTCAAGGTCTGGGAGCAAACCTTCTAAACATTATTCCAGGAAGGGTGGAACTTAGGGCTGGTGGTGGCCAACATGGAAGTATGGCCAGACCCAAATTTACAGTTGAGCATGTTGAGCAGTTAAAAAAGATTCCTGAATTGGTTGCTGTTTCTCCTTCTTCAGAGGTACCAGTTAAAGTTGCATACAGAAGCAAAAAGTTAAACACAACGGTGATCGCGGTTTCGCCTGATTATTCTGAAGCTAGGAATTTTCATCCCAGTGAAGGTAATTTCATAAATAGGTCTCATTACTTGAGCGCTCGGAATGTTTGTGCTATCGGCCAACAGGTCAAGAAAAACCTTTTTGGTTGGATTAACCCGATTGGCAAAAAAATTAGCCTAAACGGTCAACCCTTTATCGTGATAGGCGTGATGGAAGAAAAAGGTTCCTTTTTTGGTTACGAGATGGATAATTTGATTTTTGTTCCCTTTACGGCTGCCCAAAAAAGTTTAAATGTTGAGCACGCCTCTTATATCTTAGCAAAGGTAAATACGACGGATAATCTCGACATAGCAAAGCAAAAAATAAATCGCACTTTGAGGCGCTTTCTTGATCCCGATGATTTTTCGGTTGTTAGCCAGAGGGAGATACTCTCTGTGTTTGGTTCAATACTTGACACTTTAACTTTGATGTTAGGGGGAATTGCTGGCAT
>CALKMS010000082.1 GCA_938091145.1 uncultured bacterium | reverse complement strand
CAGGTGATTCTTGAAGCAGCCAATTATGTTATCAGTCATAATCGGGGGCGGAAGCCAAAGACATTGTGGACTGTTAATGCTCGGGGTGAAGCGATTACCACCTATCAAGCTGAAGACGAACAGGATGAGGCAAACTTTGTGGCTGCCGAAATTGAAAGAATTATTTCTTTGGAATCACGAAAGTATAAGGATTTTGCTGTTTTCTATCGAACTCATGCTCAGTCACGGCTTTTTGAAGAGAGCTTTATGCGTTTTGGCATTCCTTATCAGATTATTGGTGGTTTGAAGTTTTATGAGCGCAAAGAAGTAAAAGACGTTTTGGCTTACCTTCGAGTGGTGCTCAATCCTGAAGATGTAATTTCTCTGAAACGGATAATTAACACACCCCGGAGAAGAATTGGAGAGACAACCGTAGAAGCTCTCGACTGGTGGGCGGGTCAGAGAGGTCTGAGTTTCTGGCAAGCTTTGCTGGATGCTGATAAAAATCCGCGCTTGAGTTCAAGAGCTAAGGAAGAGATAAAAAATTTCGTTTTAATGGTGAAGAAGTGGCAGAAAGAAGAGAAAAAGATCCCCCTCAGGGAACTCACTTCAAAAATTCTGGAGCAATCAGGGTATTTGAAGGCATTGCGCGAAGAAAAGACTTTTGAAGCTGAGGGAAGAATGGAAAATTTAGCTGAGTTTATCAATGTAGTTGAGGAATTTGAGAGATTGCATCCAGAAGGGACTCTGGAAGAGTTTCTAGAAAGAGTTTCTTTAATAACTGATGTCGATTCTTTTCGCGAAGGCGATATGGTGACTTTGATGACTTTACATAACGCTAAGGGTCTTGAGTTCCCAGTGGTTTTTATGGTGGGTATGGAAGAGGGGATTTTTCCTCATTTTCGCTCTTTGACGGCAACTGACGAGCTGGAAGAGGAGAGAAGGCTTTGTTATGTTGGGATTACCCGAGCCAAAGAACGTCTTTATTTGACTTATGCTTTTAGTCGTCACATTTGGGGAGCCAGGAACGTGGCAATGCCTTCTCGCTTTCTGGAGGAAATTCCAGAGGACTTGCGTCAGCTGGCGGGAAAGAAAAAATCAGAACATAAAGCAGCATTTCGCGAGGCGCAAGCGAAAAATTATAAAGTTGGTGACGTTGTTTTTCATAAAGTTTTTGGCGAAGGAAAAATATCAGCAATTAAAGGAAGCGACCAGATAGTTATTTATTTTCCTGGATTGGGTGAGAAAACTTTCCTTCTAGATTATGCTCCAATAAAAAAAGTGGGTTAGCTTTCTTTGAGTAAAAAATTTTTTGTTTTTTTGACTCTTGCTTGGCGTTAACTGTTGAGTTAAATTTTTTTTGTGGAAAGCAAAGCTTTTTCTATAAAAGTTGGATTTAATTTAGTAATAAATGCGGGCGATCCTATTACTTTTCAAGTAGTGAGCGAAAAAGGGAGGTTGGTTTTTTTTGGCGAAATCCTTCCCCCTTCGAGTCGGAAAATTAGACGCTGTTGGATAGCTAAAAACTGGGTTTTTCTTGATAACCGAGGCGAGTTTGCCAAAAACGGCAAAGAGGCAGAAGAATTAGTGGAGAAGAAAATTTCGGAATTGTGGGGCAACCCTTTTTCGGCGCCCACTCCTGAGTGGACTAAGAAGCGAGTTTGAAAGTGAAATTGGGAGCTTTTCAACCGACAGGAATTGGTAGTTTACCCCATCAAAAGGTTAATGAAGCTGTGAGTTTTATTCTCAAAACTTTTACAGAGGTTCCTTTTTGGCCGCAGCTTCCACGGCGTAGTTTTAAGGAAAACATGTATGTCCAATACAGCGAGGGGTTGCCAGGTTTTGTAATTGACCAAAGCAAGCAAAGAGTCTTTGTTAATCTCTCAGAAGATTGGCTAACTCAGATTGAGCGTTTCTATCAGGCTTATCTCGAAGGGGATGACATTTTTTTTGCAATCTCCCCTAATTATGCCGCTGGTTTTTTTGATTTTGTCCAGCACATTTCCTGTTTAAAACAAAAACCTCTTTTTTTAAAAGGCCAAGTGACAGGCCCGATAAGTTTTGGCTTAACCGTTACTGACCAGAAAAAAAGGCCCATAATTTATGAAGAAACAGCAAGAGATGTTTTGGTTAAATTGCTGGCTAAAAAGGGAGCCTGGCAAGAAAAAAAACTGAAGGAAGTTTCACCTTCGTCAGAAACAATCATTTTTTATGACGAACCTTATCTTTCTTCTTTTGGATCAGCTTATGTCAAGCTCGAAAGAAAAGAGGTGGAAAATATGCTTTTTGAGTTGCGGCAGTCGATTTCGGGAAAACTTGGAGTTCATTGCTGTGGCAATACCGATTGGAGTTTGCTTCTTGGGTCAGAGATTGACATTATAAGTTTTGACGCCTATAGCTATTCTGATAGATTTCTCCTTTACAAAAAAGAGATTAATGAGTTTCTTGAGCGGGGAGGCTTGATTGCTTGGGGGATTGTTCCTACTCTCACTCCCGAGCCAAACCGAGTTTTAAAAGAAACACCTGAGAGTTTGGCAAGCAAGGTTTGTAGCTTGATAGATGGATTGTCAGCAGCTGGTATTGAGCGTGAAAGAATTCTGAGTCAAAGTTTGTTGACGCCTAATTGCGGTACTGGTAGCATGGAAATTGATTTGGCGGAAAAAGCTCTTAAGCTAACAGTTGAAACTTCGGTTTATATTCGGAAGAGGTTTAATCTGGAAAGCAAATTTTCGGCTTGACAAGATTGGCTTGTTTTCTCCGCTTAACTCTCAATATAAATTTCCTAAGAATAAGGTTGATTAATCTTGAGAAGCTGTCTAAACTTTTTTTATGAATTATGAGCCGCGGTTTTATCGAAGGCGGCACTTGGCAAAAGGGTTGGTTTCATTTGAGGTCGTTTATAAGCAAACTGATCTGTGGATTGCAGCTCGCTTAAATCTTTCAAAGAGGGCGATGAAGAAAGTAGTGGAATTAAGGGAGGAGATCGAAGATTTCATTAAGTCTTTTCCCCTTTTCGCCTCTTCTTTTTCGCCCCTTCGGGTGTCAAAGACCGCTCCATTTATTGTCCGAAAAATGGCTGAAGCTGGGAAAATTGCTGGTGTTGGTCCGATGGCTGCGGTTGCTGGAGCTATTGCAGAAGAAGTTGGTCGAGAATTGCTCCATTATTCGCCCGAAGTAATTGTCGAGAACGGTGGAGACCTTTTTTTAAAAACTGATAAGGAACGTTTAGTTGCTGTATTTGCTGGCGATTCACCTTTTTCCAATCGAATTGCAATTAAAATTAAACCTGAAGAAACTCCTCTTGGAGTTTGTACTTCTTCGGGTAAAATCGGTCATTCTTTGAGTTTTGGGAAGGCAGATGCGGTGGTGGCAATTTCTCCTGATACTGCTTTAGCTGATGCGGCCGCTACAGCTATCGGAAACTGGGTAAGCAGTTCAGAAGAGATTGAAAAGGGATTGGAAAAAGCACGTCAAATATCGGGGCTGAACGGCGTTTTGCTGATTGCGGGCGAAAAAATGGCAGTCTGGGGCAGAATTGAGCTCGTCGATATATAGGTGATTGAAGGTGAATTGGGTACTGTTTGTTTGTGTTGAGAATAAAGCACGAAGCCAAATTGCTGAAGCACTTTTTAATAAATTGGCTGAGGAAAGTGGGGTTAATTGGCGGGCAATGAGTGCAGGAACTCAGCCGGGTGATAATGTTTACCCGGAGACCAAAGAGGTAATTGAGGAAGAAGAAATTGTTTTCGAAGGTAAACCAAAACTTTTAACTCAAGAGATGGTTGAAAAAGCGAGTTTAATAATCACGATGGGTTGTGGAGCGCAATCAGCTTGTCCAGCCGTTTCACTTCCGACCGAAGACTGGAAATTGTCGGATCCAAAGGGCAAAAGCTTGGAAGAGTTCCGAAAACTGAAAGATGAAATAAAAAAACGCGTGAAGCTTCTAATTGATCAACTTAAAAAATCTTAATTTTCTTTTGATTTTTTTATCAGGCGAGTAACGGTTGATATTCTGCTGTTCGGAATGATATGGACGTTTCCTTTTTCATCTTCGATGTAAGTTGACCTTAAAGTCATTTTCTTAACTTCTCCCTCAGTGTCGGCAATTTTCACGAAATCGCCAACATTGAACTGATTTTCCAAAAGGATTAAAAAACCAGAAATTAAATCTTTGACTAAGGTCTGGGCGCCAAA
>CALKMS010000081.1 GCA_938091145.1 uncultured bacterium | reverse complement strand
GAAAACACATTTCCCAGTTAGCTAGCCCTTGATAGATAGCGACTGCTTTTTCCTTACAAGTTTTATAACCACAAGCTAGACAGTTGAGCAACTCCTGACGATTGGTTTTTCCGCCGTTGGCTAAGATTTTTCTCAATTCTTCTTCAGTCGGAAGGGGAAGGCAGACTTCTTGAGGCTTAAAATGCCGCCTCAAGTCAATATAGGGAAGACGCAAGATAATTTGGTTCAGGTAGACTTTTTTTGGGCTTTCCTCGCCTTTTTGACGGTAATAATTTTCTAAAATTTTTTTTCGAGCGTAAAGACTTAAAGAAGAGTCTATTTGAGGTCCGTCGACACAGGAGGGACAGGCGAGGATATCAATTAGGGCTGGGTCAATTTCCTGCCGGTAACAGGCAGCTAAAAGATTTTCGGCTTCTTCAAAGTTGTGGGCAACTCGTACCCGACGGTCAAGTAAACTGGTTTTTGAGAGAAAATTTCTTGGGAATCCTCCTCGAAGGGAAAAAGAACGCAAAAGAACGGGCCTCAAACTGGCAAAGCCTGGTTTGGAAAGAGAAAGGAGATTAATGTGATTGCCTTCAAGCCACTTTTTTAAATCACGGAAAGTTAAAGCTGCGTCAATTGAGGAACTATCGTCCTTTAAGCACTCAATAACTTGGGCAATGCAAGGGCCAATGTAAACAGTGGCAACTTCTTTTCCGTAAAGCTCTTTTACCAGTTTTCCCATGACGAGAGGAGCTGAAAGGAAAGGAGCGAGAAGGGGAATAAGATCGGGATAAAACTTTTCAATCCAGGTGACAACTACTGGGCAGGTGGAACGAATGGTTGTTTGAGTCGCTTCTTTTAAGTGTTTTTCATATTCATTAGCGATCAATTCCTCAGCTAATAAAGTGTCTTCTACTGAGTAGAAGCCCAGTTTTTGGAGAGCTGCTTCTACTTGATAAGGAGCGGCTGGGTAGAAAGCGGCGGCATATTCTGGAGCGAGAATAGCTACTGTTTTTTGGTTTTCTAATATTTTTTTTACTTCATTAAGATGGTTGATAATTGACAGAGCTTTTTCGGCGCAAACTTCCACACAAAAAGAACAGTAAATGCATTTTTCTTCCACTACGTGAGCTTTATTATTGGGAAACATTAGGGCTTTAGTTGGGCAGACCCGGAGACAGGCTAAACAAAAAACACACTTTTCCTCATCTGTTTTAAAATAAGAGCTAGCGGTGGGCAATGTCAACTACCTCTCCCTGGGTAAGTTTCAGGACGTCACTTGTTTTAATTTTTAAAAAGGCATTAGGTTCACCGGCCCCAGTGTAAATTACTTCTTTTTCTAAAACCTTTCGGTCAATAAGACAGGGTATTTTGAGGGAGAAATCACAAGGAGGTGTTGTTCCTAAGCGATAACCCGTTGCTTTCACAGTTTCTTCAGGGGTGGCTAATTTAACGCTTTTAACTTTCAAATGTTTGGCTACTTTTTTGAGTGAAGCACGGGTGTTTCCCAGAAGAAGCAGCATAACAAACTTTTCTTCCGCTTTGACTAAAATGCATTTTACCATTTCGTCAAGTTTTAAACCCAAAACGGCTCCCGCTTCTTTTATTGACTTTACGGGTTTAGTGGTGGGAAAAATCTCGTGGTTAACTCCTTTTGAAGTCAGATAATTGTGAATGTCAATACTGCCCTTCATTTTCTAAGATTTCCTCAAGTTTTCTCGTAGTTTCGTCTACCTTTTTGGTGAAGTAAAAACGCGGCTGGCCGGAGAATTCCGGAAAGGCATTGAGCGAAATTACTTTTTTCCCCATCTTTAGAGCGAGAGAGATTTCTGATAGTGTTCCCCAACCACCGCCAATAGCGACTAAAACATCAGAGGCACTGGCAATTAAATAATTTCGCCCTTCATTTAGTCCGGTGGCCAGAGGTATTACTACAAAGGGATTAGCTTCTTGACGGTTTTTTCCAGGCAAGAAGCCGATAGTTATCCCTCCAGCTTCTCTTGCTCCGCGGCAGGAAGCTTCCATAATGCCTCCCAGTCCTCCACTAATAAGTATGTAGCCTTTTTCGGCAATAAATTTTCCTATCTGGTAAGCTTGATTGATTAGGATTTGATCGGCAACGCCTGCCCCTACGACGCCAACCAAAAAGCTATTTAGTGCCCTTTTAATTGCAACCACCCCTTTTTTGATCCAAAAATAATATAGCTGAATTAGTTTTCTTAAACAAGCAAGGGTTTGACAGAAAGAAGTGCTTTTGGCGAAGAGATAAAAAATATGTCTTTAATTTGAGGCTGATTTGAAGTTTCGAATGTTAAAAGTTAGGTAGTGCCTTGAAGCAAAAAGCTTTTTTCTTTCCTGAAAGGAGGTAGGGAGGGATTTATTTTCAATCTCCCTAGAATAAAGGGGTGAACGAAAGAGGTTGCAAATAAGGAAGAAACACATTAAAAAACTTCTCTTAAGGCAGGAATAATCGGCTTCTCACTTTTTCAAAAAAAGAAAGGGATTTTATGCTTTTTGCTATGGTGGGCTGAGGAAGGTAAGCGAAGTCATCTTTTTCGACAACTCAGGGTTGCTACTTTGTCGTTTGCCGTTACTCAATCACGTTTTTGT
>CALKMS010000080.1 GCA_938091145.1 uncultured bacterium | reverse complement strand
TAAATTAGGATATTGAGATTTAAACCCATCTTAATGATTATTGCAGGTTAATATAAAACGTTCCAATAAGTTAGAGGTTATCAAGCAACTTGACAATTTAATATAATCATTTTAGTATATTCGAATATTTATATATACCGAGCTAAATAAAATTTTCTAAGGGTTGATAGTATTGAAAGAAGAAAAAATAGCAGAGATTTTGAAAGCTCTTGCTCATCCCACAAGATTGAAAATTCTGGAACTCCTTAAGGAAGGAGAAAGGTGTGTTTGTGAAATGCTTCTTCCCCTTAAACTAAATCAGGCTAATGTCTCCCAGCACTTAGCTATTCTCAAACACTTTGGAGTGGTGGAAGCGAAAAAGAAAGGTTTTTATGTTTACTACCGGTTACGCAATCCAAAATTCGCTGAAATTCTGAAAGCTCTTGATGAAATACTAATTGAGTTGCTTAACGAAGAACAAGAAACCTTGCGAGAGCTGAGGAGAGCCAAATGATTACCTGGCAAACGATTCTTTTGAGTGGCTGGCAAGCATTGGTTGATTACGTTTGGCACCATACCTTTACTTGCTTAGTGCCCGCTTTCTTTATTGCTGGAGCCATTTCCGCTTTTGTCTCCAAAGAGTCAGTGATGAAGTATTTCGGACCGCAAGCTAATAAGACCCTTTCTTATTCAGTAGCCTCTATCTCCGGCGCTATTCTGGCTGTTTGTTCCTGCACAGTTCTTCCCCTTTTTGGCGGAATTTACCGCCGCGGAGCTGGCCTTGGACCGGCCATTGCTTTTCTTTATTCCGGACCAGCTATTAACATTTTAGCTATCGTTTATACAGCTCGGCTGCTTGGCTTTAATCTTGGTATAGCTCGAGCTATCTTTGCCGTCTTGTTTGCTGCCGTAATTGGTTTGATTATGGCTCTTCTCTACTATAAAGAAGAAAGAGAAAAGAAGGCCAATGCTTTAGACTTTGTCTTAGGTGGCGAGACCAAAGCAAAAGACTTTCATCGCTTTATCTTTCTGTTAGGCCTGGTTGCTATCCTTTTAACGGCTACTGCCAGCTTAGCTAATGTTTACAAATGGCCGTTGGTCAGCTTAGAAATTCTTTTTGTTTTGTATACTTCTCTTTTCTGGTTTGAAAGAGTTGAAGTAAGACACTGGCTTTCGGAAACATGGTATCTTGTTAAGCTTATAACCCCAGTGCTTCTCATCGGCGTTTTCATTGCAGGCATCATAAAAGTTATTTTGCCTCCTTCCTGGGTAGCTTATTTTGTCGGAACAAACAGCTTTCAGGCTAACTTAATTGCTTCCTTTTCCGGTGCTTTAATGTATTTTGCTACTCTAACTGAAGTTCCAATTATTAAAACGCTTCTTTCGCTGGGAATGAGCAAAGGACCGGCTCTAGCACTGCTTCTTGCTGGTCCGGCACTGTCTCTTCCTTCAATGCTTGCCATTCAAAGAATAATTGGCACTAAAAAAATGCTTACCTATGTAAGCTTGGTAGTTATTTTTTCCACCTTTGTCGGTATGTTTTTTGGAGCAATTTTTAGTTAAAAAGGAGGTGAAATTATGAAAATTAAGGTTTTGGGTCCTGGCTGTCATCGCTGTCATGCTTTAAAAGAAGTTACCAAAGAAGCCCTTTTTCAATTAGGGGTTGAAGCAGAGATTGAAGAAGTTCAGGATTTCAACAAAATACTTAATTACCCAATTATGCTCACTCCCGCGCTGGTAATCAACGAAAAGGTAGTCCTTTCAGGCAAAGTCCCAACTGTAGAAGAAGTGAAGGAACTTCTTCAAAAGGAGAGCAAGAACTAATTGAAAAAAGAGTTAGTTGTTCACTTAAGTGAAAAAGAGATACTTAGAGTTTTGCAAATCTTAATTGATCAGGACAAAGAAGAAGCTTTAGCTTTCTTAAAAGAATATTTTGAAGAAAAAATTGAAGAGCGCTTAAAGCCACCTTGCGGTCCTGAAACAGCTCAAGCACTGAAAGCAAAGCTCAAAGCGGAACCTAAAAATAGCTCAAAGTAGAATTTTGAGAACATTTTTAAAGTCAGCACTTTCCTTAGGAAGAGAATCAAAAGATTCACTATTTGAGGAGTGATTTAGTTGAAACAGTTAGAAAAGGAGACAGAACATGAATGATAAAAAAGAAAAAAAATTAAGTTTGCTCGACCGTTTTTTAACCCTGTGGATATTTTTAGCTATGGCTTTCGGAATTGCTCTCGGTTACTTTTCGCCTTCTTTTACTCAATTCATAACCAGTCTTCAGGTTGGGGCTACTTCAATTCCAATCGCTCTTGGATTGATTCTTATGATGTATCCGCCGCTGGCTAAAGTAAAGTACGAAGAGATGGGAAAAGTTTTCAAGAACAAGAGGTTTCTTGTTTTTTCCCTTTTTCAAAACTGGATTTTTGGCCCGGTTTTAATGTTTGTCCTGGCAGTTCTTTTATTAAGGAATTATCCCGAGTATATGACCGGGATAATTCTGGTTGGCCTTGCTCGCTGTATTGCTATGGTCATTGTTTGGAATGAACTGGCGGAGGGTGACCGCGAACTGGCAGTTGGTCTGGTTGCCTTTAACGCCATTTTTCAGGTCTTACTTTACGCTGCTTACATTTATTTCTTTATAACCCTAATGCTTAACTGGCTTGGCTTTGCTAAAGGGTTAAATCTTAACATTTCAATGTTTGAATCAGCTAAAACAGTTTTCATCTACCTCGGGATTCCTTTTATTGTAGGGGTGCTAACCAGATTTGCTGGTTTAAACCTAAAAGGCAAGGAATGGTATGAAAAGAAATTTATTCCTAAAATAAGCCCGGTCACTCTTTTTGCTCTTCTTTTTACTATTATTGTAATGTTTTCCCTTAAAGGTGAGTATATTATTCAACTTCCCCTGGATGTTGTGAGGGTTTCTGTACCCCTGATTCTTTACTTCTCTATTATGTGGCTTTTAACTTTCTACCTTGCTAAAAAACTAAAAGCAAACTACTCTCAAGCTACCGCCGTTTCTTTTACAGCTGCTAGCAATGATTTCGAATTGGCAATAGCAGTGGCCATAGCTTTGTTTGGTATTCACTCTAAACAAGCTTTCGCTACCGTTATCGGACCTTTAATTGAAGTGCCTGTGATGATCAGCCTGGTCAATCTGGCTCTTTATTTTAGGAAGTCTTATTTTAAAGCTGAGATAGCCAAACTTTCAGAAACAGTGGTTGTCGGGAAAATTTTGGCAGAAGAGGAGCTTTAATCGTTGAAGAAAAAACCGGAGAACAAACAAAACATAACCTCTAAAAGCCCAACTTCTAAAAATAGAAGCACTATAATCATTTTATTTTTCGTCATTTTGCTTGTCGGCGGGGTTTTTGCTTACAAATCCGTAAATAGAAGTGGATCCATATCAACTAAACAAACAGGCTCGGACTCGAGCAATAAAGAGCTGCTGTCTAAGGCTAAACGCGAAGGCAATCCTGCTTACATTCTCTTCCATTCCAGCAATTGCGCACCATGCCAGGAAATGGAGAAAATAGCCGATAAAGTAGTCACCTCTTTTGCGGGGAAAATAATCTTTGTCGATGTGAACGTTTATGATCCTTCTGATCAAGAACTTATCAGTCAATTCGGCATCCAATCCATTCCGACCTCAATCTTCATCGGCAGAGACGGGGAAATCAAGGGAAGCGAAGTCGGCGTTATACCGGAAGAAAATTTAAAGGAAATTTTAAGCAAGCTGGTAGATGACCGATTATGATCGCTATATCTAATTTGTTATCAGGTTTTTTATCAGGTAAAAATGTGGCTGCTTTTTGGCTACCATTTGTTTCCCTGGGTGCTGGTTTAGCAAGTGCTTTGTCGCCTTGCATCCTTCCATTGGTCCCGGCAATTATTGCTCTGATCTCCGGCGATGAAGAAATCACTCCCGGACGAGGATTTTCCCTTTCTCTTTCCTTCGTCTTGGGAATGTCTGTTATTTATTCTTTTCTTGGGTTAATAGCCGGCAGCGTGGGTGCCGCTTTCCGCTTTTCCCCTTTATGGTATTATCTGGCGGCAGCAGTATCCATGGTTATGGGCTTAAAGCTGCTTGATGTACTGAAGTTAGACTTTTCTTTCGGCCACTCGATCAAACGTCCAGAGACAAAAGGATTTTCCGGGGCGTTTGTGCTGGGAGCAATCTACGGAGTGGCATCCTCGCCTTGTTCAACACCTTTTCTGGCAGTCATTCTGGCTCTCAGCACCACCCAGGGCAAAGCACTTTTGGGCGCTTCTCTCCTCTTCCTTTATTCTTTAGGTCATGGCGTTCTCATCTTGATGGCGGGAACACTCACCGCTTTGGTAAATAAACTGCTCAATTTTAAAAAAAGCTTAGCTTACCTGCGCAAAGCAAGTGGCTTTATCTTTTTGGGAATCGGCCTTTATTTTCTCTGGCTGGCTTAAAGGGAGGTTTATAATGGATTTAACTATCGTCATCTATCTCTTACTGGCAATTATTCTTTTGGCTATCTCCTCTTTTAAGGATTGGCAAAAAACACGTCTTGCGTTGAAGGTTTCGGTCAAGACTTTTTCTTCTCTTTTTCCCCTACTCCTTTTCGTCTTTGTACTGATGGGCTTATCTCAAGCTTATGTTTCTCGCGAAACAATCGTCGCTATCCTAGGGAGCAGTAACGCTCTCAAAGGCATCCTTTTAGGCGCAGCTATTGGTTGTGTTGCTCTAATAGCTCCACCCGCTATTTTCCCGGTGGGCAGTTATCTTCATCAAAACGGAGCTCACTATGGAGCTGTAGCTGCTCTTATTATCACTGCCATCCTGATTGGAGTGACCACTTTACCAGTAGAGATAAGAACTTTCGGCTGGCGATTTACTTTGGCTCGAAATGTAATCACCTTTCTTTTAGCCATAGTTATTGGACTTTCCATGTGGAGATTGGGATGAATTTAACCAAACTTCTTAAGGACGAACGGATAGTCTATCTTCTTTTAGCCAGTCTGATTATCTTAATCATCCACTTTGTCAATCCAGCTAAAGCGATTATTGTGACCAGGGTGGCTCTCACAACTTTAAAAAACGTCATCGGAATAATCATTTCAGTAATGATTTTTATCGGCTTAGCCAACGTCTGGATCAAGCCGCAGGGCATCGTCAACGTTTTAGGCAAAGAGTCAGGCTTTAAAGGTCTTCTGTTCTCTTCGGTGATAGGAATTTTACTCACAGGTCCGCTTTACATTGTTTTTCCCCTGCTTAAATCCTTTCGGGAGAAGGGAGCCAGAGGAGCTTCAATCGCCACCATGATTACGGCCTGGGGTGGCATCAGACTTCCCCTTATTCCGTTAGAAGTACATTTTTTAGGGTGGAAGTTCTTTTTTCTGAGAAACGTGCTACTTTTCTTGTTCACCATTCCCGTCGGGCTTCTCGTCGAAAAAACAGAGAACGCTCTGGAAAAATTAAAGGAGGTGATTTAAGTGAAGATTTTATACCCCACTGATGGCTCAAAAACCGCTAAAGCTGCCATTGAATTTGTCGTAGACATCGCTAAAGCCCAAGGGGGCAAGGTTATCGTTCTCTCAGTAGCTGAGAAAGTTGGATATTTAGGAGTCGAGTACAAAGAGGTGGAAGAAAGCTTACTCAAGTTCGCTCGTGACTTTGCTCATCAGGCAGCTGAAGAGATAAAAAGTAAGGGAGTGGAAGCAGAAGAGCGAGTGGAGTTAGGAAGACCAGCTGATATTATTGTTGAAATAGCTCGAAAAGAAGGTGTTGACGCTATTGTGATGGGGACTCACGGCTGGACTGGCCTAGCTCGAGCTATCATTGGCAGCGTAGCCGATAGGGTTATCAGGCACGCTCCTTGTCCGGTTATCCTTGTCCCCACCAAAATCGAAGACTAGGAGGTGAGATAATGGAGCACAAAGATTTTTCCGCGATTCCCTGGCATGGTATCCCCAGAAAAGAAATTGAATGGTATCCGAAAGTAATTGAGGAAAGCTGTATTGGATGCGGCTTGTGTTTTTTAACTTGCGGCCGTGATGTTTACGACTTTGACTTTGAACATCGGAAGCCAGTAGTTGCTCGCCCCTATAACTGTATGGTCGGTTGCAACACTTGTGGTATGATTTGTCTCCAGGACGCTATAGAGTTTCCCAGCCTCGGCGCCTTAAGAAAAATTATTAAAAAACACAAAGTTATCGCCCGGTCTAAAAAGAAACTAAAAGAAAAAGAAGCAAAAGAAAGAAAATAAGGATTCCTTTCTAAGGAAAGTAAGATGTTAAAAGTAAAGCCTCATCCAGATTATCCTCCAGAAGAAGGCCGTTATATGAGGGGGAATGACTATTCCCCTGTTGCTGTAGTAATTATCCTTAATTGTGATGCGGATAAGATTCCTCGTGAGATTGAAGACCTGGTTAGAGCGGGTATTGAAAGCGGTGCTGCTTTATCAGGAACCGTGCAGACAGAGAATATTGGCTTTGAAAAGATAATTTGTAATATTGTCGCCAATCCTAACATCCGCTATATAATTCTCGGAGGACCGGAATCGGAAGGACACTTGACTGGAGAAGCTTTAAAATCGCTGGTGAAAAATGGTGTCGATAAGAAAAAGCGGATTATCGGAACAGACGCTCCTCATCCATATCTTTACAACATACCAGGGAAAATAATCGATCGCTTTCGAAAGCAAATTTCCCTTGTAGATGTGCAGTTTGAAGCAGATCCTGATGTTATTCGAAAAGCAGTATGGTCCTGTTACCAGGAAAAACCAGTCGACTTTCGAGGTTATTCTCTATGGGATCCAGGAGCCTTCCCTGAGCCGCCACTCAGTGGAAAGATAACATGGCGAGTAACCCAGCCGTGGGCGGAACCTCCTAATGAAAAAGAGAAAGAAGCCCTGGAGAAAGCCAAAGAGTTGATTGAAAAACTTAGAAAAAAATCTCAACGGGCAAAGTGAAAACTGTTTTCTTTCCTAAAACTCCTCTTAATTTTTGCCCGCTCGCTAAAACTTTTTTTACAAAGTTTTTGTACGCGACGTCAGTTTCAATATTTATGAATTTTATAAACCGTTTTGCGACTACTCCTGTTGTACCCGAGCCTATAAACTTTCTTCATTTATAGCGAAAATACTTGCAATCTTTGTGTCTGTAGGCACTATGTTAAACTGAGAAAAAAATACAAATCCAGCAGCTACTGCCACAATCAAAATTCTAATTCTTATTAAAATTTTTTGATTTGTTTTCATATTTGTCGTGGCAATTTAAAAATTTTACACCCGCTTTGATTTTCGACCCCACCAATAACATTAATTAACTACAAACTTCCAATATAAAACAGAATTGCTATCAACCAAGTCAGAAATCTATAGAGGAAAGCCAATTTGTATGATTCCATTGTCATAATCTTTCCCTCACAGGCTGTCTTAATATTGTCTTCAATTTTTCTTCTGGCACTATCTTTGGATAAGCCATAACTAAATAGATTTCATGATGATGTCTATTTTCAACAAGATTTTCCTCTTCCATCAGTTTTCTCATTTTTTGCTATTAACTCAGGTTCAATAGAATAAGGACCAATATGTAATTTTTGAACACATTTTTTTTCTTTCATCTTTTCTAACTTAACTTCATTCACCAACTTAATCTTTTTCTTTTTTATTAATTCCTGCCTTACCTTTTCAACAGTTTCAAACGGTACAAAATCAGGCTGGCGAATAATAAGTTTCCAACGCCATTCCTCACGAGGAACTTCTGTATATTGTTTATCAGACTCCACCCACCATAAGCCTTCAAGCTTTGCAACTGTAAAATCTTTACTTTTTTTTCATTAGCATTTTGACCCCGTAAGCGAGGGAATACAGAGCAGAAACCTTAGTTTGAAATTCATCCCCACCGGGAGCGCCTTTCCCTTCTATTGTGAAAAATTTTCCTTCTTCGATCTCTACTATTTCAGGTGTGGTTTTTGCTGTATAAAATGTTTTATATTCTTTTGTTAGGTCAAGTTTTACTTGCTTCATGGTTTCACCTCCAATTTCCCAAAGGCGGGCTTAAGTATTTCGCTTAACGTTTTGCAGGTATATAAAGTTCCAAGCGAAGCGAGGAATTTGGGCAAAGTGCCGAAGGCACGAAGCCAGATGCGCTCTGTTTACGCCGCTACCATTGTTCCTCACACTCTCCCAAATTGATTAAGTTATAGATAATATCAATACTTCCACCTTCATAATCAAATTCTACATTCTCTTTCATACCGCCTTGATTGCTGCCATATGGATGATCGAAAAATTCGTTTACGAAACTTACAATCTCTTTCCTTTTCTCTCTTTGTGATTTTCTTATTATTTCTAGTAAGCAGTTTTAGGAGGAAATCAAAAGCAGGCGTATTATACATACCTATATCTGAGCAAGTAAGAACTCTAATAAGGCTTCTTAAATAATTATTCGCTAAATCCTGGTCATTAAAAGCGTAATGAGAATGGATATTGTCTCCATGATCAGCAAAAACAAAATCTGGTGTAAAAGATTTCTTAATTACTCAGCCCTCCTTATGTGAATTCAAGAATCAGTTCCCCGATTATTAGCAGTATGACCAATGGGATATATAATAAACCAATACTAAACATACA
>CALKMS010000079.1 GCA_938091145.1 uncultured bacterium | reverse complement strand
AAACTTTTCGCTCTGGAAAAAATTTCGGAAAAAAAACTCCTTTTCTTTCTCGTTTTCTCCTTCAATCCTAATGTTTTCCTCATAAGCAAGCACCTCCTCCCCGGCTTGAGAAATAAGAAAATGAACTTCAAAACCTTTTTTTAAAAGAACCTCCACCAGCCGAAGCCCATAGCGGATACCACTTGCCCCGGTTATTGCCACCACGTAACTCATTTAAAACTCTAAACTGATAAAAACTGATAAAAAAGTAAAAATAAAGTAAATCAAACTAAAATAGCCGTTCCTTTGTAAATAACCCTCAACATTTTCCCTGCTTTTCAATGGTGAGTAGGCAAAGTCGAGCCACCAGAGAAATGTAAAAGCCAGCAAAAGCCCAAGATAGTAAAGTAAAGAAAGCCGAAGAATTATGCCAACTGCCAGAAGAGGAAACAGAGCGAGAAAATGTAAAAACCAGACAAGCTGAACTGATCTTTTTTCGCCAAAGCGCGCCGGTATTGAAAAAACTCTTTCCTTCCTATCAAACTCCAGATCAGCAAAGGCATAATAAATGTCAAAACCAGAAACCCAGAACATAACAGCCAAAAGAAGCAAGAAGGGAACAAGAGAAACACTATTAGCCACCGCTATCCAGCCAGCCAGAGGAGCCAGCCCAAGAGTCACTCCTAAAAAGAAGTGGCAAAGCCAGGTAAATCTCTTGGTGTAAGGATACAAAATAAAGAAAAGCAGGGGCAAAGGAAAAAGCCACCGACAGATAGGAGCCAGATTAAACGCAGCCAAAAGAAAAACTAACAGAGAGATTAAAGCATAAAGGTAAGCTTCGAAAATTTTAATTTTCTTTTTAGGTAAGGCTCGACTTTGAGTGCGAGGATTTTTGCGATCAATTTCCCGGTCGATAATTCGGTTAGCAAGCATAGCAAAAGTCCGAGCACCAACCACTGCTAGAGTTATCAAAAACACCTTTTCTAAAGTGAGTTTTTCCCCAACTGCCAGCAAAGCCCCAGCATAAACAAAGGGAAGGCCAAAAACCGTTTGTTCCATTCTTACTTCTCTAATCAAAGTTCTAAGTTTATCTACCATTTTAATCAAGCCCGTATTCTTGCCAGCGCTCAGTAACAAGTTTCTTTACCTCCTCATCCATTTTTATCTCATCAGGCCACTCGCGTGGATGCCCTTCTTCCTTCCACTTTTTAGTAGCATCGATGCCCATTTTGTAACCGTAATAAGGAGTGGGCGAAGAATGGTCAAGAACATCGAGAGGACCCTCGGTTAAAACAATGTCTCTTTTTGGGTCAACATTGTTAAAGACTTTCCAGGCAACTTCGGAGTAATTATGAACATTTACATCTTCATCGACTACAACAATAAACTTACTAAACATCATCTGTCCCAGACTCCACAAAGCGTTCATCACTTTGTTAGCTTGCTTAGGGAAACTTTTTTTGATGGAAACAATAACGCAGTTGTGAAAAACACCTTCAAAAGGAAGATCAATATCTACTACTTCAGGAAGAACTGCTTTAATCAAGGGAAGAAAAATTCTTTCGGTCGCCTTACCTAAATAGCAGTCTTCCATTGGTGGCTTGCCCACAACCGTAGCTGGATAAATAGGATTTTTTCTCATAGTAATTACCTCAATATGAAAGACAGGATAGTTATCAGGCGGAGTGTAGTAACCAGTATGGTCACCAAACGGACCTTCAACTCTTTCTTCCCCGGGCATTACATATCCTTCAAGAACAATTTCGGCTTCAGCTGGAACCAGAAGGTCACTTGTTATTGCCTTGACCACCTCTACTGGTTCTCCTCTTAAAAAGCTGGCAAAGTAAAGTTCATCAAGGTTTGGTGGCAAAGGAGCGGTAGCTGAATATATTGTTGCTGGGTCGCCTCCAATAGCCACCGCGACCGGAAAAGGTTTATTCTTAGGGCTCTTGCGAAAATTTTGAGCACCGTCATGATGAATTTGCCAGTGCATTCCCGTTGTTTTCTCATCATAAACTTGAAGCCGATACATCCCCATATTTTGAGTTCCTGTTTCGGCGTCCCTGGTGATAACTAAAGGTAAAGTAATAAACCTGCCTCCGTCTTTTGGCCAGCATTTCAAAACCGGTATTTCGTTGAGATTTACCTCATCTCCTCGCCAAATCACTTCCTGGCAAGGTGCTTTTTCTACTATTCTGGGCTTAAACTTTCGAGCCTGGAAAAGCTTCGCTAGTAAAAGTAAGCTCTCTTTAAATGATTTAGGAAGTTCCTGGGGTAAAAACTCTGGAATTATTTTTTTCAGCTGGCCAAAGCTTTCTCTGCCTAAAGCCCAGGCCATCCGCTCAAAACTACCAAAAAGGTTAATAACCACAGGTATTCTTGAGCCTTTTACCTTTTCAAAATAAAGAGCGGGGCCGCCCTTTTTGATTACCCGGTCAGTAATTTCGGTAATTTCCAGTACAGGGTCAACTTCAGCATTTACCCTCTTAAGCTCGCTTTTTTGCTCAAGAAAAGAAATAAACTCTCTTAAGTTTTTAAAACTCTTCGCCATCCCCTTAAGCTAAAACTCCTTAAGGACTTTAAAATTGGTATCTCTTTGGTAAGGTAAAAAGCCAGCTTTTCTAATTAAGTTTATCATTTCTCCCACCTCCATATCTGGCGGCTGATAGCCCGTTGAGCGAACCACATTTTCTTCCAGCATAATACTGCCAAGGTCGTTTGCTCCAAAAAAGAGAGAAAGCTGACCTATTTCCTTGCCCACAGTTAGCCAGGAACCCTGAATGTTGTCAAAGTTATCCAAAAAAAGGCGGCTAATAGCAACTGTCTTAAGGTAATCAAAATAAGAAGTTTTTCCTTTTTTTAACTCAGTCTTGCCAGCATGAAAGATCCAGGGAATAAAAGAAATGAAACCTTTGGTCCTATCCTGAAGGCTTCTTATTTTTTCAAGGTGAGCAATGCGGTCTTCAAAGCTTTCTATGTGCCCGATTACCATTGTAGCCGTGGAGACCATTCCCAAGCGATGAGCCTCTTCGTGAACCTTTAACCACTCAGCCGAAGAAATCTTCTTGGGGCTAACCTCTTTTCTTACCTCATCAACTAAAACTTCTGCTCCCCCTCCTGGTAAAGAGTCCAGGCCAGCCTTCCTCAAGCGCAACAAGGTTTCCCTTAGACTCAAGCCAGAAACCTTTGAAAGATAAGCAATTTCCGGAGCGGTTAAAGAGTGAAGCGTAATCTGAGAAAATCTTGACTTGATTTCCGAAAAAAGTTGCTCGAAGTAGCTCAGCTTAATTTCAGGATTAATCCCTCCTTGTAACATTATTTGGGTTGCTCCAAAAGAGACTGCTTCTTCAACCTTTCTCAGAACCTCAGAAACGCTCAAGGTGTAACCTTCAGGATGTCCAACGGAACGGGAAAAAGCACAAAACTTACATCTCACCAGGCAAACATTAGTGTAGTTGATGTTTCGGTCAATTATAAAACTTACTTTTTTACCCGGTCTCTTTACTTCCCGAAAAGCCTGAGCCGCTTTCCCCAGCTCGAGAAAGTCCGCCCGCCGATAAAGCTCAACAGCTTCAGAAGAAGTTATTCTTTTTCCTTCTAAAGGTTTTTTTAAAATATCCTCAACCGAATTCAAACTTTGCATTTCTCCAGATAAAAAGGGGAAGTCAGAAACTCAATTATCAATGGCTTACCCTTTATTGCCAGCTCATAAAAAGTTGTTAATCCCTGCTTTTGTTCTTCGCCAAGATAGTAAGTCAAGCCCTGGTAATAACCTTTTAAGAAATTTTCTTCGATCCCGCTTAACCTGGCGGCTTCACTCACAACTTTATCAAGATTAGAAAGACCCAGTCTCAGAGCGGATAATAAGTCTTTCAAACTTTCGTTAACCACCTGAGGCTGAGCATAAAAAATTTCCTTCCTGACCACCCAGAAGGCAAAAACCATTGGTTTTCCAGTTAATTCCTTCCATTCTTTGCCTAAATCGTAAAGATAGAAAGGTGTCTTACCCTCGAGATAATCAATGTAAGCTTTCAAAGCGTCATCCCCAATTAAAAGCGAAGCATCAACTTCTCCCTTTTCTAACAAATCTTTTTCCCCTAAGACATACTGAGGCACCAAGCCCTTCTTTCCCAAAATAATCTGGAGTAGCTTTTGAGAAGTAGCTGAAGCTCTGGTCAGAGAAATACTTTTACCGTCCAGTTTTTTTAAAGGAAAACGACTTATAAGAATGACGCTCTTTACTTCCCCTGAAGAAGCAATACAAATATTCCCCAAACCAACAAACTTTTCTCGGTTCTTAAGATAAAAAATTGAAGAAACAGGGCCAAGGTCGATTTCCCCTTTAAGCAAGGCCTGATTTACTTCAGCCGGAGTTCCGAGAAAAACTTCAGGGATTTTCATCTGAGAAAGTCCCCAGCGCAAAGGATAGGTGTTTAAGTAGTTTATGTCACCAACTCTCATCTTAAGCTGCATAATTTTTAAGCGGCTGATAAAAAGTGTTTCTTTCCACTGGTTCAAGTCCAGCTTCAGCAATGAGGGTAACTACTTCTTCCACTGTAAGCCCTTCTTTTTCTGGCGAGCCAGCGGCGTGCATAATTACCTCTTTCTTAATGGTGCCATCAACATCGTCAGCTCCAAAGTGAAGCGCCATTTGAGCTACTTTTAAGCCAGTAGTCACCCAGTAAGCCTTGATATGAGAGAAGTTATCTAAAAAAATGCGGCTCAAGGCAAAAATTCTTAAATCTTCTACACAAGTGGAAAGGTTTTTTTTAAGTTCAGTTCGCCCGGGTTGAAACTTCAAAGGAATGAAACTCACAAACCCTCCTGTTTTGTCCTGGGCTGCTCTTAAAAATTTGAGATGCTCAATAATTTCTTCCGCTTTTTCAAAGTGGCCATAGAGTAAAGTAGCGTTGGTTTTAAAACCCATTTGGTGAGCCAGCTGATGAATTTCAATCCATTTATCGCCCGGGATTTTATTTATTCCAAGGAGGGTTCGAACTCGAGGACTAAAAATTTCAGCTCCCCCGCCCGGAAGAAATCTCACCCCAGCTTCCCAAATCTTTTCCAGCACTTTCCGATGAGAAAGGTTAGAAAAACGAGAAAAGTGGTCAACCTCAACAGCAGTAAAAGCTTTAATTATTAAATGAGGGTGTTTCTCTTTGATAGCCGCCACAACCTCAAGGTAATAGTCAAAAGGTAGTTTGGGATGAAGACCGTTTACAATATGAACTTCAGTTATACCTTCTTTTTCCGCTTGAGAAACTAAATCCAGAGCCTCTTGAAGAGAAAGAGCGTAAGATCCTTCCTCGCCCAGTTTTTTTTGATAAGAACAAAAACGGCAGTTAGAAATGCAAACATTGGTCAGGTTAAGATGGAGATTTCGATTGAAAAAGACTTTTTTACCAAACTTTTTCTCTTTAACTCCTCGAGCAATTTCACCGAGAGCTAAAATATCAGGATAATTAAAAAGGTAAAGGGCTTCGCTTTCAGATATTCGACCACCGCTCTCAACCTTTTCCCTAATTTCCTCAATTTTCATTAAACTTCGACCCACTCAACTGGCTGGTATTCAGGAATAATTCCTTCTTCAGCCCCCCATTTTAAAAGCACTTCGACCGCTTTCTTCCCTTTCTCCCCCAAATTTACCGTCCATTCGTTTACATACATCCCAACAAATTTATCGCCGTCTTTTTCGTTCAACCCCCGACCAAAACTTAAAGCATATGCTAAAGCTTCCTTCCGATGAGAAAGGGAAAACTCAATGCTTTCTTTCACCAAACGAGCTACTTCCTTTATTTTTTCGCTCAAGTCCTTTCTGATAGCGTTTCCACCCAGAGGCAAAGGAAGCCCTTTTTCTTCTTGCCACCACTCCCCGAGGTCAACAAGTTTAACAAGTCCTTCACGCTCATAAGTCAACTGACCCTCATGAATAATAAGACCAGCATCAACCTTATCATTTTTCACTGCAGGTATGATCTCATCAAAGTTGATGAAAACTGGTTCAAAATCCTTAAGATAAAGCTTTAAAACCAAATAAGCAGTGGTTAACTTGCCCGGAACCGCAATACTCTTACCTTGAAGATCGGGCAAACTACCTTTAGCCACCAATATTGGGCCATATCCACTGCCAACACTTGAACCGCAGGTCATTAAAGCATACTTACCAGCAATATAAGGATAGGCGTGATAAGAGATGGCCGTTATTTCGTAGGTTCCTTTAAGTGCTTCCTGATTAAGAGTTTCAATATCTTTTAAGATATGTTCAAACTGATAATCGCCAACTGGAATAAGGTTTTTTGCTAAAGCATAAAACATAAAAGCATCGTCAGCGTCCGGGCTATGCGCTATTCTTATTAACACTTTTGCCTTCCACTCCTTCCAAACCAATACTTTTGAGTAAAGTTTCTTTTAACACTGGCAAGTCTTCTTCTAGAGGTTCCGCTTCTTCCAGATAAAGCCAGCGGACAATAAGCTGGCTAACCGCTCCAACCCAAATCCAGGAGACAACCTCAGTGTTTATTGGTTCAATTCTTTTTTCCGCCACAGCTTTGTCTAAAAGATCTTTTATCAATCGAGCGAAACGAGTGTAAATGGCAAACCTTTTTTCTTCGAAAGCCGAACCTGAACCCACAGCTTCCACCAATAAAAACTTAGCTAAACTACGGTATTTAGTAAAAACTCGAACCCCTTTTTCAAGTGCCTTCTCAATCTGTTCAACCACATCAAAAGATTT
>CALKMS010000078.1 GCA_938091145.1 uncultured bacterium | reverse complement strand
ACACCAGGATAAGCAGTGTAATGGAGTATTTTGAGATTTTTCTTTCCCGAATGACCCTTTGTCGGGAAGCAGCTAAAGTATTAGGTTGTAAATTCAGCCTGGTTATCAACCAAACAGAATTGCTATAATAAGCCATAATTTTTCTTGAAGGAGGTAAGTTGAGTCAGCGTCAAAAGTATCTGTTATCAGTTTTTTTCGTTTTAGCTTTAGTAGTTGCTTCGGTTTATCTTATTTACCCTCCGGCAAAATCAACTCGATTAGGCTTAGATTTAAAAGGTGGCCTCCATATTGTTTTAACTGCAAGGCCTTTACCAAAAGCACCTGTAACTGAAGAAACAATGGAGCGAGCCAAAGTGGTGATTGAGGAGAGGATTAATAAACTGGGAGTAAGCGAACCAGAGATTTCTCGCCAGGGGTCAAACAGCATTCTGGTTCAGCTCCCTGGAGTTAAAGACCCGCGGGAAGCTCTCGATATTATTGGTAAAACTGCTTTACTTGAGTTTCGACCCGTTACTACTTCGACTGCGGAGGGCTTAGTTTTGGGGGAAACTTTGATGACCGGTGAGTATGTTAAAGACGCGGCTGTTGATTTTGATGATTTTGGAAAGCCGAAGGTGGATATAGAGTTTACACCTGAAGGAGCTAAAAAGTTTGACCAGATAACGGCAGAAATGGTTGGAAAGCGTTTGGCAATAGTTCTCGACTACAATCCTAAAGGAAGGACTGATGAGGAAAAGGGAATCATTTCAGCTCCTGTGGTTAATGAGAGAATAAGCGGTGGACGAGCGGAAATAACTGGTGATTTTACCATCGACTTTGCGAAGAAATTAGCACTGGTCTTGCAAACTGGATCGTTGCCGGTCAAACTCGATATATCTGAGAGCCGTACCGTTGGTCCTACCTTAGGGAGTGATTCGCTCCGAGCCGCTTTGATTGCCGGCATCGCCGGTTTGGTTGCGGTGGTTTTGTATATGATTTTCTTTTATCGGTTGTTAGGCCTCATAACAGCGGGCGCTTTGGCTGTTTTTTCTACTCTCTTCTGGGGGACAATTGTGGCGACAAACAAGTTTACACCCTTGGGTTGGACACTGACTTTACCCGGCATAGCCGGCATAATTCTTTCAATCGGAGTGGCAGCTGATTCCAGTGTTGTTATATTTGAAAGAGTAAAAGAAGAGATAAGAGCAGGGAAAAGCTTCAAACAAGCGGCTGACAAAGGTTTTACTTTTGGTTTCAAAACAATGGTTATTGCTGATGTTGTTACTTTGATAGCTGCTTTGATACTCATTTGGCAAGGTGTGGGTCCTGTCAGGGGCTTTGCAATCTCTCTTTCGGTAGGAATTGGCATTGATCTGTTTACTACTTTTTTCTTTACTCATCCACTGCTTTCCCTCCTTTCGTCAAGTGAAGCTTTGAACAAGTCACTTTTACTGGGAGTCCGGAAGGGGGTGGCTTAGTTTGAAGCTCGAGTTTATCGAAAATAAAAAATACTGGTTTTGGTTATCAGGAATTGTGATTTCAATAGGCATAGCTTCTCTTTTTTTAAGGGGATTAAACTACGGTTTGGAGTTTAAAGGAGGTGTTTTTTTCGATCTCAGCTTTAAGAAAAAGATAAAAATTGAGGCAGTTAGAGAGTCGCTTGGCAAGCTAGGTTTGGGTACTAGTGTGATCCAGCTGGTAAACGAAAAGGAGGTTTTGATCAGAACTCGCCCGTTGAACAAAGATGAGCAGAGAAAAGTAGTTGAAATGATTCAAAGCGACCTCGGTGAATTAGAAATACGCGATTTGAAAAATGTTAGTCCTTCATGGGGGAAAGAGATTACTCGCTCTTCAATCGCTGCTCTTCTTCTGTCTCTGGTTGGGATCTTGATCTATGTCAGTTTTAAGTTTGAGTTTAAAATGGCTCTTTCAGCAATAATAGCGCTAATTCACGACTTGTTGGTAGTGGTGGGGATCTATTCGTTGGCAGGCAAAGAAGTTACACCAGCAACAGTAGCCGCGGTTCTTACCATTCTGGGTTATTCTATTTATGACACCATCGTTATTTTTCATCGCATCCAAGAGAACTCTCGAAATATTGGCAGAAGAACTTACGGGATGATGGTCAATGACTCAATTAATCAGGTTTTGGTGAGGTCAATAAATACTTCTTTGACTTCAATTTTGCCTGTGGTTTCTATTCTTATTTTCGGAGGGGAAACTCTTAAAGACTTCGCATTTGCTCTTTTTGTCGGATTGGTAAGCGGTGCTTACTCTTCAATATTTACAGCCAGTCCGATACTGGTAATTCTCAAGGAAACGGAGCCTTTATATAAGAATTTGAAGAGAAAATATGGTAAAATAGCTTATTAGGAGGTGAAAAATGAAAAGACTTCTCGAGAAGGGGCTCTATGCTTCTTTAGGCTTTTGGCTTTTAATTCATGAAAAGGCAGATGAGCTAATCAAAGAAATGGTCAAAAAGGGAGAAATGGCTCCTGAGCAAGGAAGGAAGTTTCTTGATGAATTAAGTGCTCGAGTCAATGAAGAAAAAGAATCCATAAAAAATAGAGTTGAAAGTTTAGTTCAGGCTTCCCTAAAAGATGTTTTTGTCACAAGAGAAGAGTTTGAAAAGCTTTTAAAGAAAGTTAGCGAAATGGAAAAAGGCAAAGGTTCAGCAAGTTCGAATTATCCTCCTCATAAAGCTTCAAAAAAATAATACGAAAAATAATGAGATAGATCTTAATGGGGGCGAAAAACCATCTTTTTTCCAGCTAAGAGAAGAAACATTGCAAGGCTGCGCAAAATAACCCAAGTAGCAATTAAAAACGGTTTGGGTTATTTTGTTGAAAGCCTCGGCCTTCAGCCAAAAGCTTTTCGCGAAGAGAAGGGATTAACTGACCAACAAATAATCGGCCGCCGTTTGCGCCGCTTTTTAGAGGAGCTAGGTCCAACATTTATAAAAGTGGGACAGCTTCTGAGTGTCCGCCCTGACTTAGTTCCTCCTGATGTTTTGTTTGAGCTTGAGAAACTTCAAGATAAGGTGGAGCCCTTTCCTTTTAAAGAGGTTGAAAGGATTTTTGAGGAGGAGTTTGAAACAAGCATTTCTCAAGTTTTTAAAAAGTTCGAACCCAATCCAATTGCTTCGGCCTCTATTGGTCAGGTTCATGTCGGATATTTGAAAGATGGTTCGAAAGTGGCAGTTAAGGTTCAGCGTCCGGAGGCTAAAGAGATAATCGAAGCAGATATAGACTGGCTTTTTTTTGTTGCTGATCGACTTCAAAAAAGGGTTCCTCATTTCGATTTGCGCGGTTTGGTCTCTGAATTTTCTGATTCTTTTCAAAGAGAACTTGATTATCGAATCGAAGCTCGTCACATCGACCGTTTCCGCCATAACTTTCGCGGAAACAGCGTTTTAAAGATACCGGTTGTTTACTGGAGGTACACTTCGAGGAGAGTTTTGACCATGGAGTTTATTGAGGGGACTAAGGTTGATGATTTGGCTACCCCTCAAAAAATGGGAATTGACACTTATTACCTGGCAATTGAGGGGGCAAAAGCCTTTATGAAGCAGGTTCTTGAAGATGGTTTTTTTCACGGTGATCTTCACCCGGCCAATGTTTTGATTACACCTGAGGGGAAAATTGCTTATCTTGATTTTGGCATTGTGGGCTGGCTTTCTGATGAAGAAAAAGAGGTAATAGCTCGTCTTTTGTTGGGTATTATCAAGCAGGATGTGGAGATGATAATTAACGAAGCGAAAAATCTTGGAGTCATTATTCCTACTGATAATCTGTCGGCGATGAGGCGTGACTTAAAAGAGATTGTTGATGCTTACTATGGAAGAACTTTAGGAGAAATGTCGATTGATATCATTGGTAAAGAGTTTTTGAACTTGATTTACCGTTACAAAATCCAAATTCCTCAGCAATATGCTTTACTGGCAAAAGCTCTGATTACCGTTGAGGGAGTGGCTAAGAAGCTTTATCCGCAAATTAATATAATTGAAGTAGCCAAACCATATGTTACTGAGCTTATGAGGCAAAAGTTTGGTCCAGAAAAAATGGCTGAGCGCTTTCTAGAAGAAAGCAAAGGTTATTTTTGGCAGTTGCTTGATTTCCCCCGGCAACTATACTTGCTCATTTCAAACTTAAAGAGGGGTGATTTTCAAGTTCGGTATCGTCAAGATGATTTGAAAGAACTTGCCCACAGTATAATGTTGAGTTTTAACCGCTTGATAATTGCGCTTTATTTGGCTTCTTTCTTGCTTTTGTTTCCAATTGTTGCTTTCCTTTTTCCTGGTAGAACAATTTTTTTGGTTTTTTATACCTTTCTTTATTTTTTGTTTTTTTTAATTTTGTTGTTTTTTTTGCGTCGAGAATAAGGTTTTTTGCCTTCCTTTCTTGGTAAAATTATCTTGTGAAGAGCAAGGCTGATGACTTTTTTCAATTTTTAAAGAAACAAAATGAGAATATTGATACTGCTCTTTTGGAAAGAGCCTTTGCTTTTGCCCAGAAAGCTCATGGTCAACAGCAAAGGAAATCAGGAGAAGCTTTCTTATCTCATCCTTTAGAGGTGGCCAGAATTTGCTCGAATTTAGTTTTGGATACACCAACTTTGGCTGCTGCTTTATTGCATGTTGTGGTGGAAGACACGGACGTCGGGATTGAAGAAATAAAGAAGGAGTTTGGAGAAGAGATAGCGAGTTTGGTTGATGGGGTTACTCGTCTCGAAATGGTTAAGCTGAAAGATGAGTCGCAGGCTGAAAATTTGCGAAAAGTTGTTTTGGCCATGGCCTCTGACATAAGGGTCGTTTTTATCAAGTTGGCTGACCGTTTACACAATATGAGAACAATTGAACATTTGCCACCCGAAAAACAAAAGGAGAAAGCCCGGGAGACTTTAGAAATCTACGCTCCTTTGGCTCACCGTTTGGGCATTTCTAGTATAAAGGTTGAACTTGAGGACTTGGCTTTCAAAGTTCTCGAGCCAAAGCGATATGATCTAATAGCCAAGCTAGTGGCGGAAACCAAATCTCATCGAGAAAAGTATATTGAGGAAGCCAGGAAGATATTAGAAAAAGAACTGGCGAGAATTGGAATAAAAGCAAAAACGGAAGGGCGCTTAAAGCACTTTTACAGCATCTATAAAAAGATGAAGGAAAAAGGCAAAGAGTTCAGTGAAATTTATGACCTTTCAGCTATCAGAGTGATTGTCAATTCGTTGAAAGATTGTTATGCTGCTTTAGGGGTGGTTCATTCTTTATGGAAGCCGATTCCGGGCCGTTTTAAAGATTACATTGCTATGCCCAAGCTCAACATGTATCAATCTCTTCACACCTCGGTTATGGGGCCTGAAGGTAAGACCCTGGAAGTTCAAATTCGGACTCAAGAAATGCATCAAATTGCTGAGTTTGGAATAGCTGCTCACTGGCGCTACAAAGAAAAAATTGCCATTACTGATGAGTTTGAAAAAAGGTTAAGCTGGTTGCGTCAGGTTTTCGAGCTAGGTAGTGAACTGGAGGACGCCCGAGAGTTCCTTCGTTCTCTTAAGTTAGATCTTTTGCCGGAGGAGGTTTATGTTTTTACTCCTAGAGGCGATGTGATTTCACTACCTCAGGGCTCCACTCCAATTGATTTTGCTTATCAAATTCACACTGATATTGGCCATTCTTGCGTTGGCGCAAAAGTAAATAAAAGAATAGTTCCTCTTGATTATCAACTTCGAACTGGCGATGTGGTAGAGATATTGACATCCAAGTCTTCGCCAGGGCCTAGCCGCGATTGGTTGAAAATTACTAAAACATCACGAGCTCGCAGTAAAATTCGTCAGTGGTTTAGCCGTGAGGAAAGAGAGGATTATACTCAAATTGGCAAAGAAGCTTTACAAAAAGTCCTCAAAAGACAAGGTCTCCTAAACGCTGTTTCTTTTGAGTCGGCAGAGTTTGAAAATTTGGCTAAAAGTTTTAATTATAAAAAGGTCGATGACTTTCTCGCCGGGATCGGCTCAGGACACGTTTCTCCCAAACAAGTTGTGAGCCGCCTTATTCAGGTTCGCTCAAAACAAGCGTTAGATCATGGTGTTTCTTCACAAGTTAAAAAAGTAAAGGTTAAGAAATCGCCTGATAGCGGGGTCATAGTCAGAGGAGTAAGTGATGTACTGGTTAGATTAGCGAGCTGCTGTAATCCGGTGCCGGGAGATGAGATAGTTGGTTATATTACTCGGGGACGAGGAGTCACTGTTCACAGGTTAAACTGTCCGAATTTGAAGGATTTACTAAAAGAAGAACAAAGATTGATTGAGGTAAGCTGGAGCCGAAAACTGAAAGGTCCTTTTAAAACCGAAATTCGAGTTCAAGCGCTGGACCGAACTCATCTTTTGCGAGATGTGAGTACGGTTTTGAGTGATTCAGGTGTTAATATTCTTTCTGCAACTGTGACTACAACGAAGGATGGGCTGGCTATTCTCGATTTTGTTTTTGAGCTTGGCAATCTCAACTTGCTAAAAACTATTATGAATAATGTAAAGAAAGTGGAGTCAGTTTTTGACGTTCAAAGGGTATAGTTTTCCTTCTTTGTAAGAATCTTTTTATTGTATGGTAAAATTGCCTGACAAGATGAGAGCGGTCGTCCAGAGAGTGAAATCAGGATCGGTGAGAGTTGATGGTGTTGAGGTGGCGAGGATTAAAGAAGGGTTAGTTGTTTTGTTGGCAGTAAGAAGAGGAGATAGTGAAAAAGACGCTAAGTATTTGGTGGAGAAAATTTCTAACTTGAGGATTTTCGATAACCAAGCTGGCCTGCCGGACAAATCGGTTCTGGAATTAAAACGGGAGGTTTTGTTGGTTTCTCAGTTTACACTATATGGTGATACTCGGAAGGGACGTCGTCCTTCTTTTGAGCAGGCGGCTTCATCGAAGGAAGCTGAGGAGCTTTTTGAACGTGTAGTCAGTCTATTTAGAAAAAAGGGGGTTGAAATAAAAACAGGTCAGTTTGGAAAAAGAATGTTGGTGGAGATACAAAACGATGGACCCTTTACTTTAATTTTAGATTCAAAGAGAGAAAGCTTTTCTGAAGGCTAAAATGGAAAGGCTTGAGGTAACTAAAATTATAGTAGGAGAGCTTTCAACGAATTGCTATCTAATCAAATCAGGGAGAGAAGGGGTAATAATTGATCCGGGGGCTGAAGGTAAGTTAATTCTCAGAAAAGTTGAAGAGCTGGGTATAACAGTGAAATATGTTTTAAACACTCATGGACATTTCGATCACATTGGTGCTAACGATTTTGTTCGAGAAAGCACCGGTGCCAAAATAGCAATTCACGAGTTTGATGCAGAAAGTCTTGGGAGTTCTTTCAGGAACTCCTCTCTTTTAATTGGCTGGAACTTGAAACTAAAACCGGCCGATATTCTTTTGAAAGAAGGAGATATTTTAAGATTTGGCTCAGGTTCTTTGACTGTTTTACATACGCCAGGGCATACACCTGGTAGTGTCAGCTTTTTAGTTGATAATCAGGTTTTCTCTGGCGACTTAATTTTTGCTGGTTCGGTTGGTCGTACTGACCTGCCTGGTGGTTCTTTCGAGGCGATGAGGGATAGCTTGAAAAGAATAAAAAAACTACCCTCAAAAACAATTATTTTCCCCGGGCACGGACCGGAAACGAGTCTTGAAAATGAGATAAAAAGTAATCCCTTTCTAAGCGAGGCCGGAGCTTATGAAGAGTAAGCTGACGGCCCCCAGGGGCACTAGGGACCTTCTTCCAGAAGAAGCAATAAAAAAACGTTGGCTTGAGGAAAAGGCCTATCAATTGTTTGTTCGATATAATTACAAGCCGATTGTGACCCCCATTTTCGAATTTACTGAGGTTTTTGAAAGGGGAGTGGGAGAGGCAACTGAGATTGTTCAAAAAGAGATGTACACATTTGTTGATCGCGGTGGCCGTAGCTTGACTTTGCGTCCAGAAGGAACTGCGCCTGTTGTCAGAGCTTACCTTGAACATTCTTTAGATAAAAAATATCCCTTGCCGATAAAGCTTTTTTATTTGGGTCCGATGTATAGATTTGAAAGGCCTCAGTCCGGTCGGCAAAGGGAGTTCTGGCAGGTAGGAGCTGAAAT
>CALKMS010000077.1 GCA_938091145.1 uncultured bacterium | reverse complement strand
AGTAAAAGAAGAGAAAAAACCACTAAAAATAGGAGCAGTTCTATCAGTAACAGGACCAGCTGCTCCCTTAGGTGAGCCCGAAAAGAAAACCTTGCTAATGATGGTGGAAAAAATCAACAAGGCAGGTGGAGTAGACGGTCGAAAGCTTGAAGTAATCATTGAAGACGACGAAACTGATCCAGCAAAGGCAGTTGCTGCCATCAACAAGCTAATTGATCAAGAAAAAGTAGTAGCAGTTATTGGCGGAAGCACTACCCCTAGCACTTTGGCAATGAAAGAAATTGCTATTAAGAAAAAAGTTCCATTGGTTGCTTGTGCGGCTGGCAACGCCATTATTGCCAGTAATTTTGAATGGGTTTTTATCACTCCTCAATCTAACGCTATCGTTGTTCCAAAGGTTCTTTCCTACCTCAAAGAAAAACTCAAGGTTTCAAAAATCGCTTTTTTGCACGACTCTGACGCTTTTGGTCAAGATGGGCTGGATGTTTTTCAAAAAGAAGCAGGAAAGTATGGTGTAAAGCTGGTTGCAGTAGAAAAATATGAAAAAACCCAAACCGATTTGACTTCTCAAGTAAACAAGCTTAAGGGATCAAAAGCTCAAGCTTTAGTTGTTTGGGGCACCAATCCAGGACCAGCCATTGCTCGAAAAAACATGGTTCAGCTTGGCTGGAAAGTCCCTTACATCGGGAGCCATGGCATCGCTAACATGAAGTTTATTGAATTAGCCGGCAAAGACGCTGACGGTGTGGTTTTCCCCGCTGGCAAAGTCCTTATTCCGGAATCCATTCCCGCTGACAGTCCTCAGAAAAAAGTTGTTGATGAATTCTTAGCCAGCTACAAAGCTAAATACAACGAAGCTCCGAACACTTTCGCTGGACATGCATATGACGCCTTAAACCTGATTATTGAAGCGGTTAAAAAAGCTGGTTCGATTCAGCCCGCTGACATCCGCCAAGCCTTAGAACAATTAATAAATGTTCCGGGAATTGGCGGCATTTTCACCTACACCCCTAAAGATCATGCCGGGCTCAAAGTGGATGACCTGATAATGATCAAAATTAAAGGTGGAAAATGGCAATTAGCTGAGTAGCGCGCTCAAGGGGCGGCTGGAAAGCCGTCCCTTTTTCTTTTAAACTCTATCAAGCCCAAAAATATGACCGAATTTTTACAGTATCTAATTGCGGGAATCACAGCCGGAGCAGTTTACTCTCTGGTTGCTATAGGATTTACTCTAATTTTTAACGCCACCGGCGTAATAAACTTCGCTCACGGAGAACTGGTTGTCTTTGGAGCATTAACAGCTCACACCCTTCATTATCAACTCCATCTCCCTCTTTTCTTCTCCTCAATTTTAGCAGTTTCGCTTTCTGGTCTCCTAGGGTTACTACTGGAAAAACTGGTCGTAAGCCCTTTAAAAAATTCACCAGCCTTAAATTTAATCATTGCAACTATTGGTGCCTCCCTTTTTTTACGAGCCACCGCTATGCTCATTTGGGGCAAAGAACCCTTACCCTATCCACATTTCTTCGGAGAACAACCCTTTATTTTTTTCGGAATAAGAATTATGCCCCAAACCATTTGGAACCTTTTTTCGGCCTTTTTTCTATTTGCCATCTTAGCAATCTTCTTTAAACACACTTTGATCGGAAAATCAATGCGAGCCACTTCTTTAAATCGAGAAGCGGCTTTGCTAATGGGGATAAACCCAGAAAAGACCGTCGAACTTTCGTTTTTTCTCTCAGCCCTTCTCGCCGGTTTAGCTGGCGTCTCGATCGCCCCTTTGGCTATGCTTGGTTACGGTTCGGGAGCAATTTTAGGCCTTAAAGGCTTTGCTAGCGCTATTCTTGGCGGACTAGAAAACCCTTTGGGAGCTTTAACTGGTGGTTTGTGTTTGGGAATTCTCGAATCATTAGGCAGCGCTTATCTATCCTCCGGCTTTAAAGATGCTATAGCTTTAATTATCATGCTTTTAATTCTCTTCTTTAAGCCCAGCGGAATCTTCGGCAAGAGGGGTGGAAACTAATTGCTTTCCAAAAAAATCAATAAAAAACTAAAAGTTTTTCTCCTTTGGGTTATCATTGCTTCTTTTCCATTCCTTATTGCTAATGACTTTTATTTAACCATTCTAATTTACCTTGGAATTAACATCATTCTGGTGGTTGGATTAATTTTATTAATGGGTTATGCAGGTCAAATCTCCTTAGGCCACGCTGCTCTCTATGGCGTTGGGGCCTACACCTCAGCCTACCTTTCAAGTCGCCTCGGCTTCCCATTTTGGTTTTCTTTCTTAATTGGAGGGGTTTTTGCCGCATTTATAGCTTTCTTGCTTGGCTTGCCTTCCCTCAGACTTAAAGGTCACTACTTGGCAATGGCTACCCTTGGATTTGGGGAAATAGCTTTTATTTTTTTTAATGAAGCCACTGAAATTACTGGTGGCGTAAATGGTTTCGTTGGCATACCATCTCCACGACTTTTTGGTTTCGAATTATCCTCTCCGCGAATCTATTTTGAACTGGTTTTAATTGTTGTTTTATTGTCCCTGCTTTTAAGCAGAGAAATTGTCCGGGGGCATCAAGGTCGAAGTCTGAAGGCCCTTCATTCTGGAGAAGTCGCCGCCGAATCAGTGGGAATTAACACCGCCAAAAGCAAACTTTTCATTTTTTCCTTAAGTGGCTTTTTAGCCGGGCTGGCCGGCTCTCTCTATGCCCATTACACCACTTTCATCAGCCCTTCATCATTTTCACTCAGTTTTTCCATCCTTCTGGTAACAATGGCTGTAGTTGGTGGGCTAAAATATTTAAGTGGAGGAGTCTTAGGTGCTCTTTTTCTGACCATCCTTTCCGAATTTTTCCGCGCTTACCAGGACTACAGCATGGCTCTTCTCGGATTCACCCTTATAATAGCAGTTATTTATTTTCCAGAAGGACTTTCTTTATT
>CALKMS010000076.1 GCA_938091145.1 uncultured bacterium | reverse complement strand
GCAATCAAAGCACAAGACTATGAACTTTATAAAGAGCAGGTTCTATCTAAAGTTGACGTTTTTAAACCAGTAATTTTATATGGATTGGAGTTTATGTATAGTCGAGACCCTTTAAGTTATTTCGAAGGTAAAAATTTTGTAGCGAAAGTAAATCAAGAGATCAAGAAATTAACAGATTCCAAGCTTTATAAGAATGGATTTATGGGCCAAATAAAAATGTTAGTTTTTGTAAAAGGAAGCTCAAAAGAAATATGCAATTTAATAACAGAAGAAATAGAAAAACTACCAAACAGAAAAAATGAAATAATTCTTTGCTTTGGCAATTAAAATGAAAACTTCGCCTGATAGCGAACGTACGGTTCGGACTTACGCTTTCCCATAAACTCCCTATGAAAAATTCTTTTATCTCCAAATTATTTAGTGTAGCATTTAATTTTATATAATAAGTTGAAATAGCGGTCTTGGTAATGTGGGAACCAAAAAGATTAGTTCGGGAGCAACATGTTACATCTTCGTTTAACAACGAATAAAAGTTTTCCCACACTTTACACAACTTGCCTTTGGTCTGCCTGCGCAATTCACACCCCCAGGCAACTTCTACATACAAGCCGTTGTGTGAAATTTTGACGGCGTAACGGAGAAGATTCTATAGCTTAAAATGACAAATTTGAAACAATAACAATAGACAGTAAACTTATCAATAAGCTCAAATCAGCGATTAAGGCAGCACTTCTATTTAAAAAACAACTCAAGAAAAAAGAAAACTTGGCATTACGGGTGAAGTCGTGAACTATTAGCCTGTCACCAACTTGGACTTAAATTAGTATTGAATCCTCTTCTAGAGGGTTTTGATGTGGTGGACGAAAATGGCTTCGATTTCAAATTAAAACCCGGCGAAGCAAATCTGAGTGATTACATCGGGATGCAGTTTGGGTAGGTAGTTTTTCTAAACATGAATTCGACTACGCACTTCTTGTCATAATCAACCAAAAATATCAACTCTGTGGAATTTGGCAGGCTGATTACAGTAAGCTAAAGCCAATTATAGAAAAAATAAGTGTCGAAATCCAAGTTTGTCATCTTTCAAGCGTGTAGGAAAAAGGATATTTGGCAGTAACTGTCTAAACAACAAATAAAGTGGTGTAAAAATGATTTTTCGATTCTGAAGGTATTTTATACCTTACTTAAACTCTGGATTCTTTTCGCTTCCTATTTTGGCTTTTATTTAAAACTTCAGCTAAATACCTTGCGGTATAAGACTTTTTATTTTTCACTATCTCCTCAGGCGGTCCCTGGCATACTACATAACCTCCAGCTTCGCCCCCTTCTGGTCCTAAATCAATTATCCAGTCAGCTACTTTTATAACCTCGAGATTGTGTTCGATCACCACTACAGTGTTTCCCTGATCAACCAGACGGTTTAAAACATTCAAGAGTTTTTTTACATCGTCAAAATGAAGTCCAGTAGTTGGTTCATCGAGAATATAAAAAGTCCTTCCCGTTGATTTTTTCCCTAACTCGGCAGCAAGCTTCACCCGTTGAGCTTCTCCCCCAGATAAAGTCGGTGAGCCTTGTCCCAATTTAATATAACCTAAACCAACATCATGAAGAGTTTGTAATTTCCGAGCAATCGAAGGAATGTTACCAAAAAACCGAAGCGCTTCCTCAACTGACATATCTAAAACTTCAGCAATATTTTTTCCTTTAAATCTTATATCCAAAGTTTCCTGGTTATACCTCTTACCTTTGCATACCTCGCAAGGAATATAAACATCGGGCAAAAAATGCATTTCAATCTTGATAGTGCCATCACCCTTGCAAGCATCACAACGACCACCAGGCACATTGAAAGAAAAGCGTCCGGGCGTGTAGCCTCTCACTTTAGCTTCCGGTATTTCAGCAAAAAGTCTTCTGATCTCGTCAAAAACCTTAATATAAGTAGCCGGGTTTGAACGCGGAGTCCGCCCAATTGGTGACTGGTCGACCTCAATAACTTTATCCAAGTGTTCCAAGCCCTCTATCTTTAAGTGTTTGCCCACTTCCTCCCGAGAAGAATAAAAATAATTTTTTAAAGCTCGGGCTAAAACATCAATTACCAGACTGCTCTTTCCCGAACCAGAAACTCCCGTCACACAAATAAAAAGACCCAAAGGAAAATCCACAGTGATATTTTTTAAGTTGTGCTCAGATGCTCCTACAACTCTTAAAAACCTTCCTTGAGGCTTTCGTCTTCTAGCAGGAATCTCAATTTGTTTCTCCTTGCGCAGATATTGAGCGGTAAGAGAGTGAGGAAAATTGAGCAGTTCCTCAACCGAGCCAGCAAAAACAACTTTGCCCCCCGCTTCGCCTGCTCCTGGCCCCATATCAACAACATAATCAGCACTTCTAATAGTTTCTTCATCGTGCTCAACCACAATTACTGTGTTTCCCAAATCCCTCAGGCCCTTTAATGTGTTTATCAATCGACGGTTGTCTCGCTGATGAAGACCGATTGAAGGTTCGTCTAAAACATACAAAACACCAGCTAATCCTGAACCAATTTGAGTTGCTAATCTAATACGTTGAGCTTCCCCTCCCGCCAGAGTGGCAGCGGCTCGGTCAATGGTAAGGTAGTCAAGTCCAACATCAATTAAAAACTTTAAGCGCGACTTAATTTCCTTTAAAACCCTCTCAGCAATTTTCATCTCCCTTTCAGTTAACTTTAACTCTTCAAAAAATTCTAGACTCTTAGCCGCCGAAAAAGAAGAAAGTTCAGCAATGTTTAAACCACCAACTTTTATCGCTAGAACCTCTTTTTTTAGCCGCGTCCCCTCACAGGTCTTACATTTTCTGGGCCGCATATACTCTTCAATCATTTCCCTTAAGCCTTCAGTTTCTGCTTCACGATAGCGCCTTTCAAGATTAGGAATTACACCGGGAAAAGTTGTGTAGTATGCTTTCATTCTCCCCGTCAAACTGCGATACCTTACATAAATTGGTTCGTCATTGCCGTAAAGGATTATTTCTTTATCCTCTTTCGGTAAGTCTTTCCAGGGAGTGTTCATATCAATACCGTATTCACGACAAACTGCCACTAATATTTGGTGGTAAAAATCGGCCCGGGAACGAACGAAAGGCACAATTGCCCCTTCGTTTATAGTGAGTTCGGGATTGGGAACCACTAAGTCAGGATCTACTTCCATCTTCACCCCTAAACCACTGCAATCAGGGCACGCACCATAGGGACTATTAAAAGAAAAAACTCGAGGAGAAATCTCCGGAAAAGAAAAACCACATTGAAGGCAAGCAAAATGCGTGCTGTAAAGTCTTCTTTCTTCTTTATTATCCTCAACAATCTCAACCGCCACCAAGCCATCAGCCAAGTTCATCGCTAGCTCAACCGAGTCAGCAACTCTCTTTTCCACCCCTTCTTTCATTATCAACCGATCAACAACCACATCTATGTCGTGTTGAACATCGCGGTCTAACCTAATCTCTTCTTCTAAACCGTAAACTTTGCCATCTATTTTTACCCGAGCATAGCCATCTTTTCTTAGCCTCTGAAAAAACTCCCGATACTCACCTTTTCTTTTCCGCACTACCGGAGCCAGAATTTGGAACTTCGTTCCAAAAGGAAACTCTTTTATTTTGTCAATTATTTGCTGGGAAGATTGTTTTTCAATGGGGATTTGGCAGTGAGGGCAAAAAGCTTTGCCAATTCGAGCAAATAAAAGGCGGTAATAATCATATATCTCAGTTATCGTCCCCACTGTTGAGCGAGGGTTCTTGGTCGTTGATTTTTGGTCAATACAAATAGAAGGAGAAAGACCATCAATGTGGTCAACATCAGGTTTTTCGAGCTGCCCAAGAAACTGGCGGGCGTAAGCTGAAAGACTTTCCACATATCGTCTCTGGCCTTCGGCATAAATGGTGTCGATAGCTAGCGAAGACTTACCGGAACCAGAAAGACCTGTGAAAACAATCAGCTTATCTCGGGGCAACTCCAGGTTGATGTTTTTTAAATTGTGCTCCCTAGCTCCGCGTATTACAATCTTATCCATAAAAATTTAATTATAGCTCCGAGTTAAAAAGAGAAAAAGAGATTTAAAGAGTAACTTTCCTTCAGTAATAAACGGAAGCCTAAAGGTGCCGACGGCACCTAAACGTTCCCGCTACATTTTTACCAGGCATCAGCGCGAAGCCCGCTTTTAGCGGGATGAAGCAATCTCAGAAGTTGTTTTGACAAGAAAAGGTGTCATTGCGAGGGTGCGTTAGCACCCGAAGCAATCTCAGAGATTGCCACGCTCGCCTTGCGGCTCGCTCGCAATGACAGGCTCGCAATGAGAAAAAAATGGGCCCGCCTTTACGAAAAATTGACTCACAATGGCAATTAGATTGCTTCGCTTTGCCCGCAACGACAAACGGAGTGAGCCACCTCCTCATGACAATATAACAATGACCTTTAGGTCGCTGAATTTTCAAAAACCTAAAAGTTTCCGGTACATCAATTTATTTAAACAGTTCTCCCAAAACACCGATCATTAAAAAACTTAACAAACTAAAAAGCCCAACCAATCCAACTTACCTTGCGAGCTGAGGGCTACCTTGAGGACTAATCAAGACATTAGAACCGCCAGGCACAATCATCGTTTGGACATTTTGAGGCAGCTTGGTAGCCCAAAGATACTGAATGTAAAGTGGATTTCTGCTCAAAGCGCGCTGAACAATCTCTATGGCCTTAGCCTGGCCCTTAGCTTCAATGATTTTTCTCTGGGCCTCTTTTTGTTCTTTCTCCAAAATATAATCCATTTTCTGTGCTTCTTGCTGGGCTACCTGTTTCTCTCTAATAGCTCTAGCAAAATCATCAGGAAAAATAACATCACGAAGTAAAACCTCAAGGCATATTATTCTCTTTGGAATAAGGCGTTTTCTCAAAGCCCTCAAAACTTGCCCTTGAATTACCGCCCTCTTTGGGCCATAAACTTCTATGATTCCGTAATCCTTAACGGCCATCCGAAGATTATTTCTTATTTCAGGTCTTAAAACTTTCTCTTCATAATCAGGACCAATCTTCTGGTGTAGGTCAGGCGCTCTAAGTTTATCAATCCTGTATAGCACAGTCACATCAAGACCAACTATCAGCCCCTCCTTAGTTGGTGCATAAATAGCATCGTTTTCCGCTGTTTTCTGCCCTTCACCACGGCTGTGACTCATTGTGTAGTTTTTAACCCTGGCATCATAAACTGTTACGCTTTCAACGCCAGGAATAATCAAATTTAATCCTTCATAAAGAGGTTTCTTTTTAACCCCAGTGATCGCATTAAAAACAACCCCAACATGGCCAGCCGGAATAATTACCACAGCATTGGCCAGAGCGATCAAAAACAATAAAGCAAGAGCTATTATTGAGATGGTTTTGCCTGAAATAGCGGGCAGAGGCTTCAGTTCATAAACCCCTCCTTGTTCAATCGGCCTCCTTCGGCTAAAAGAAATGTACAAAATTATGGCCGCCCAGGCTATTAAAAGCCAAAACAATAAGAACCAGAACATTGAAATCACCTCCTGAACTTTTTTGTCCTCGAAGCTCCAAAGGTTTTCCTAAAATCTCTTTTCAAGCCAATTGATTCACTTAGCTTTCTTATTTTATCACGAAGCTCAGCTGCTAACTCAAAATTTAGCTCACTAGCTGCTTCAAGCATTTCTTCCTCTAACAATTCTACCAACCTGAGCTGTTCTTCAACCGGTAGACTTCGCCACTCTTTGTCTTTAAACACCAACCTGTCTCTATAACCAGTTGAACTTTCGGAAACCATCGCTTCCTCAATAATATCAGTTATTGCTTTCTGAATTGACTGGGGCTTGATATTGTGCTTCCGATTGTACGCAAGCTGAATTTTCCGTCTTCGATTAGTTTCTTCAACTGCTCTTTTGATAGAGCCAGTTATTTCATCAGCGTAAAGGATAATCTTCCCGGTGACATTGCGAGCAGCTCTTCCCATTGTTTGAATTAAAGAACGTTCACTTCGCAAAAAACCTTCTTTATCAGCGTCCAGGATGGCTACCAGTGAAACTTCGGGCAAATCCAACCCCTCTCGCAGAAGGTTAATCCCAACCAAAACGTCAAACTTTCCTCGCCTCAAGTCACTCAAAATGGCTACTCGCTCTAAAGTGTCAATTTCTGAATGAAGATAACGGGCTCTAATTCCTTTTTCCACCAAAAAATCTGTTAAATCTTCAGCTGTTTTCTTGGTCAAAGTGGTAACCAAAACTCGATTATTTCTTTCAACTTCCCTCTTGATTTCTCCCAATAAATCATCAACCTGATTGCAAGCGGGCTTTATCTTCACT
>CALKMS010000075.1 GCA_938091145.1 uncultured bacterium | reverse complement strand
TCTTGCCGCTCAGGATCCATATCAAATTATAAGAGAGGGCAAAGATGGTTGAGGTGGAAGGCTTAACCAAGGTTTTTTCCACTCCTCGAGGCAACGTTGTTGCTCTTAAAGATGTGAGCTTTAGCGTTAAAAAAGGGGAGTTAGTAGTAGTTTGCGGTCCTTCGGGGAGCGGTAAGACAACTTTGCTTTCGATAATCGGGGGTTTAACTCGCCCTACATCAGGGATGGTAATGGTTAATGGAACATACCTTAATTCTCTTACCTTCGCTGAACTTGCTTCTTTTCGACTTCAAAATTTGGGCTTTGCTTTTCAGTTTTCAGGGCTCATTCCTTCGTTAACCTTAAGAGAAAACTTAATTCTTCCTCTACTTTTAAAGAATAAAAAGACAACCAATATGAGACGGATTGAAGAGCTGGCAAAAGAGTTGAAGCTAACTTCTCGACTAAATTCTTATCCCTCAGAAATTTCCGGCGGAGAAGCTCGGAGAGCAGCTTTAATTCGTGCTTTAGCTAACTCTCCACCTCTTCTTTTAGCTGATGAACCAACTGGTGATTTGGATGAAGAGAGCGCTAACTTGATTGAGAAAGTGTTAAAAGGATTTAATCAGAAAGGAACAACAATAATATTAGCTACTCATGACAAAAAATTAGCTCAGATTGCCAGCCGCATTTTTTATTTAAAAAACGGCTCTCTGGTGAATTAGGCAGGTTTCGTTTACTCCACTAAGATTTTTTGCCTTTAAAAAAGCTTTTTTCTTCAGCGAGGCTTAGATTATACTTGTTAAGGAATGAAAAAATCTTGGAGTTACAAAAAAGCCGGCGTAAATATTGAAGCAGCGGAAAAGGCTATTCAGCTTTCTTTAGGCTTGATTAAAAAAACCCAATCGAGGAATGTTCTTTCAGAGGTGGGTGGTTTTTCAGCTCTTTTCAATATAGCGATCAAAAAGTATAAGAATCCGGTTTTGGCTAGCTCCACAGATGGAGTAGGGACAAAGCTGAAAGTTGCCCAGGCAGTGAACAAGCACAATACGGTGGGCATTGATTTAGTGGCAATGGTGGTCAACGATTTGCTAACTTGCGGCGCCAAACCACTCTTTTTTTTAGACTACATTGCCTGTGGTAAAGTCAGGCCAAATTTAATAAAAGAGATCCTTGAAGGTGTGGTTACTGGTTGTAAACAAGCGGGTTGCGCTTTGATCGGTGGCGAAACGGCTGAAATGCCTGATTTTTACAAGAAAGATGAGTACGACCTTGCCGGTTTCGGAGTTGGGGTGGTGGAAAAGGAAAAAATCATTGACGGTAAAAAGATTAAAGAAGGAGATTTAGTCCTTGGCTTGGGCTCTTCTGGTCTACACAGCAACGGTTTTTCATTAGTTAGAAAACTGTTGAAAAATAGAAAAATTAATTATCAAAAAGAGGCTCCTTTTTCTGAGAAAAGCTGGGCTGAAGTTTTGCTAACCCCAACAAAAATCTATGTCCGATCCCTTCTTTATTTGTTTGAGAAAGTAAAGGTTAAAGGGGTAGCGCATATAACCGGTGGGGGTTTAGCTTTAAATATTCCCCGGATATTGCCACCAGCTAAAAAGGCAGTGATTAGGACCTCAAGCTGGAAAGTCCCAGAGATATTTGCTTGGCTTCAAAAAGCAGGCAACATCAGCTCAGATGAGATGTTTAAAACTTTTAATATGGGTATTGGAATGGTGATTGTTGTGTCTCCGTCTGATTGCGAATTAGCAATTAAAATTCTGAGAGAAAGAGGAGAAAGGGTTTTTTTAATTGGAGAAATTGAAGTAGGATCGACGGGGGTGGTTTTTCAAAAATAAAGTGAAAGATGTGGTTGGGTTAGGTGCTTTAAATGTTGATTTGGTTTACGAGATAAAAAGACCGCGATTAAATGGAATATTGTCGGAAAGAGTGGAGAAGGGCGGAGAAATAGTTTGCTCTGAAGAGGAGTATCAATTTTTTGCTGAGTTTATCCGCAAGGTTGGAAGATTTGTGTGGCAAAGCGGTGGTGGTCAAGCGGCAAATACTTGTTATGCCTTGGCTAAGTGGGGTTTTTCGACAGGTTTTGTCGGGAAGGTGGGAAGGGATGAGTTCGGGCAATTTTTAAGAAAAAGTTTGGAAGGAGTGGATACATCTGGCGTTTCTGTTGATGAGGAAAGCGGTGTCTGTTTGATCGTTGTCGATCCTGAGGGAGAGCGAACAATCTTTGTTTTTCCTAATGCCAATGAAAAACTTGAGCTCTCGGAAATCGATTTAAACTTTGTTTTTCGCACACGGTTTCTTTATTTTTCTTCTTTTGCAGGGCGAAATGGCTTAATAATTCAAACCGCTTTGGCTCAACTCTTACCACCAGAGGTTAGTCTGGCTATTGATATTGGCGAGATTTATGCGCGCCAAGGCTTGGAAAAGTTAAAGCCCATTTTGATGCGTTCTCAAGTGGTGTTTGGCACGGAAAAAGAAATCAGTCTTCTGGCTCAAGAGGGATTGGACGGAGCTATCAGTTTACTTTTAGGTTTAGGTGTTGAGGCGGTGGCGGTTAAAAGGGGTGCGGAGGGAGCGAGGATTGCAACTCAGAAGGGTAATTTTGATATTCCGGCTCGAAAGGTTGAGGTGGTTGATACTACTGGAGCCGGTGACGTTTTCGCAGCTGGTTTTTTGGCGGGTTTAATAAGCGGTTTGAGTTTCGAAAGTGCTGGAAGGTTGGCAAACATATTAGCTGCACAATCAGTGACAGGTTATGGTCGTTTAGCTTATCCTGATTTTAATTTTTTTAAGAAGGCTTTAGAGGAGGTGGCTGATTGAAGAGGTTTGGTTGGTTTTCTTCTGGTCGAGACCAAGCTGCTCGCGAACTTTTGAAAGTTGTTTTTCAAGGAATTAGAAGTCAGGATTTACCGGGTGAAATCGGGTTTGTATTTTTAAGCGCTGAAAAAGGGGAAAGCGAAGAAAGCGATTTGTTTATTTCTTTAGTTGAGGAATTTAAACTACCCTTTTTTGCTTTTTCTGCCTCTAGATTTAAACCAGAATTAAAGAGAAAAAATCGTCTTCAATGGCGTCAGGAGTATCATCAACAATTAGAGAAAATTCTGCCCTTGGCCAAAGTCGATTTTTCAGTTTTAGCGGGCTATATGTACATTGTTTCAGCGGATTTTTGTCAGAAGTATAAGCTTTTAAACCTTCATCCCGCTTTACCTGGCGGTCCAGCTGGCACTTGGCAGGAGGTTATCTGGCACTTAATTGAAAAAAGAGCTAAAGAACAGGGGGCAATGATTCATCTGGTTACAGAAGAGCTTGATCGGGGTACACCTTTAACTTACTTTAGCTTTTCTTTGACTGAAAACAAGTTTAAGCCATACTGGGAAGACCTTGATTGTCGCCTTAAGAAAATGAGTTTAAGCGAACTGAAAAAAACTGAGGGAGAAAATTTGCCGCTCTTCCAAAAAATTCGGGAAGAAGGAGTGAAAAGAGAACTTCCTTTAATTTACTTTACTATTAAAAAACTCTTAGAGGGCAAGCTACCAATTAAGTTTAGATGGTTTGCACATGACACCAAGAGATTTTCTCCTCTTAACTTAAATTTGGAGATAGAGGAATGGTTAAATGATAGTTCAAATAAATAGCGACTGCGAAGGTCCTATTTCTTTAAATGATAACGCTTTTGAGCTATGTGAAGCTTTTTTGCCCTCCGGTGATTATTTTTTTACTCAGGTGAGCCGCTACGATGATTATTTAGTCAAAATAGAGAAGAGACCGGGTTACAAAGGAGGTGACACTTTAAGGCTAATAATTCCTTTTTTACTCTTGTTTGGGGTAAATAAGGAAAAGGTGGTTAATTTTTCTCGAGAACATCTAATTCTTCTTGATGACTATCAACTAATAGCCGAAATTCAGAAAAAATTTCCTTTCTTTTTGATAAGCACAAGCTATAGTGAGTATGCTTTAGCGGTGGCGGAAAAAGTTGGTGTTCCAAAGAAGAATGTTTTCTCTACTGAAGTTGAATGGGATAGTTATTATTTAACCCGGGAAGAGAAAAAGCTTTTAAGTTCTTATTATGATGAGATTTTAACTCTTTCTCCAATTGAGATACCACAAGATGCTCAAAATCTGGCTGATTTGCCTTTTGATTCTCAAAAAACTATTTCTCGGTTTGAGGAGATTTTTTGGCAGGAGATTGTAAACTTACCTTTGGGGAAATTATATTCAGAAGTAAACACTGTTGGTGGATCTGAAAAAGCTAAAGCTTTGATTGCTACTCAAAGTCAGACTGGCATTGCCTTTAGAAACATTATTTATTTTGGTGACAGCATTACTGATAAAGAGGCATTAGAAGAAGTTAAAAGGCGGGGTGGCTTAGCAATAGCTGTTAACGCCAATCGTTATGCTCTAGAAGTAGCTGATTTAGCCCTTTTAACTTCCTCTGTGTATCCTCTAGTATTAATTTCTTGGCTTTTTTCGCTTCAAGGGAAAGAAAGGGTTTACCAATTTGCTTCAGGTAAGATCACGCTAAGTGACTTCCAATTGCCTGGTTTTTTGGAAACAAAAAAAGATTTTAAAATCGTTGACTTAAAAAAAGTTAACTGGCAAGATTTTTGCTTGGAAAGTGAAAAATTTCGCCGCCAGCTCAGGGGCGAAAAAATCGGTAGTCTCGGGTAGTTTAGAAAGGAGGTATAATGGAAAAGCTCAAGATCAAGAGGGCATTAGTTAGTGTTTCTAATAAGCAAGGGATAATAGATTTTTGTCGGGAGCTTTCCAGTTTAGGGGTGGAGATTATTTCTACTGGAGGGACAGCCGAGACGCTAAAGAAAGCTGGGGTTCCAGTGACTGAGGTTTCAGCAGTAACCGGCTTTCCAGAGATACTAGGGGGACGGGTGAAGACTCTCCATCCCACCATCCTTGGTGGGATTTTGGCTGATAAAGATAAAGATAGTCATCTTGAAGAACTGGAAAAGCTAGGCATTGCTCCCATCGACCTGGTAGTGGTTAATTTGTATCCCTTTAAAGAAGTAACCTCGAAGCCTGGTGTTTCAATGGAGGAAGCGATTGAGAACATAGACATTGGGGGAGTCACTCTTATTAGAGCAGCGGCTAAAAACTACCGCTCAGTGGCGGTTTTGGTAGACAATCACCGTTACGATGAAATAATAGCTGAACTTAAAAAAAATAACTGTTCTTTAAGTGAAGAAACTCGCTATGAGTTAGCAAAGGAAGCTTTTGAGCACACAGCTGATTATGACGAGACAATTCATCACTTTTTCATCGGGGATAGTTTGGGCTTCCCTGCTTTATTGAACCTCCATTTTGAGAAAGTTCAAGATTTGCGCTACGGAGAAAATCCTCATCAAAGAGCTGCTCTTTACCGGGAAATTGGGGCCCCTCGTTATACTTTAGTCCATGGTGAGCAACTACACGGCAAAGATCTTTCGTACAACAATATTTTAGATATGGATGCGGCTTGGGCGACAGTTCGTGAGTTTGAAGAGCCTGCCTGTGTGATAGTTAAGCACACTAATCCTTGTGGGGTGGCCGTGGCTCCTAATTTACTTAAAGCTTACGAAAAAGCTTATGCTTGTGATCCAGTTTCGGCTTTTGGGGGAATTGTGGCTTTAAATCGGGAGGTTGACGAAGAAATTGCTAAAAAATTAGCAGAAGTGTTTTATGAAATTGTTTTAGCTCCAGCTTTTTTAGAAGAGGCGCTAGAAATACTGGTTCAAAAAAAGAACCTTCGCTTGATTTATATGGGGGAAGACCACCCGGGCGGCTTTTGGGGGGAAGAGTATCGGCGCATAGAAGGTGGGCTTCTTGTTCAAGAGTACGATTTAATTCGGGAAACCCGAAGCGAAATGAGAGTTCCAACCAAGCGAAAACCAACTGAGGAGGAATGGAGGGATTTGCTTTTTGCCTGGAAAGTGGCGAAAAATGTTAAGTCAAACACAATTGTTTTAGCAAAAGATTTAGCTACGGTAGGAATTGGAGCAGGTCAGATGAGTCGTATCGATGCTTTCTGGATTGCTTCTCGTAAATCCAACGGAAGGGATAGGGGAGCAGTTTTAGCTTCAGATGCTTTCTTTCCCTTTCCGGATGTAGTAGAAGCCGCAGCCCAGGTCGGCGTGACAGCTATAATTCAGCCCGGTGGCGCTATGCGGGACGAAGAATCAATTGAAGCCTGCAATAAACACGGTATCGCGATGGTTTTTACTGGCCGCCGTCACTTTAGACATTAATAATTAGCTTAGAAATTAGCTCTTGGCTTTTAAAAACTATGCAGCTAGGAAGTCAAAAAGTTAGTTTTTAATTTTCATTTTCGCTATTTTCGCTGGCTCTAGTTTTAAAATTTAGCTTTGCTGAAGGCAAGATTTTCCGCTCGCTGGAGTAAAAAGTGAGGTTTTTGTCAGCTTCATCAAAGCTTTTTATTTTTTTCGGCTTGTACCCGACTGGCTAATTTCCCCCATCGCAAAAGCAGAGAAGGTTTAGTTGAGCCAGGTGAGGTGGTTGAAGAGAGCCAATTGGTAATGGTGCAAAGAAGCGATTTAGGAGGATTTTTTCTGGAGCAAGCTGAAGTTTAATAAATTTATTGCCCGCACCAGGGTTTAGCAAAACTGCCTCAAGAGAAAAGAGATATTTCGGGAGCAAAATTTTTGAGGTGAGGATAGGCGAAATTAGGGTAAACATTGCGGAGAGTAAAAAAATAAAGCAGCATGCTGTAAGAAGGTTGGTTAGTTTCGGCAGTTTCTTTTGGGAGTTAATAAAAACCTTAAAGAGATTAAAAATGGCAAAAGGAAATCGCACGAATGCTTAAAGAAATTTGAGAGAGTATTTAAGACATTGAAAATCATATTAAAGATGTTGAAGAACTTTTAGCGGGCATACGACAAAGTCACCTCCTTTTTCAATATATGCACTCGAAATTTAAAAGGGATGCTGGTGGGACAAAATTTTTTTTGAGAATTAGTTAGCTTAGCTTGAAAAAGAGGAGAATAGGCTATTATTAGCTCAGATAGGAATCCAGACAGTTTTAAAAAAGTTGGGCTAAGCGTCAAACAAAACTTAGGAAAATTGCAACAACTCGGAAACAGTTGAAAAGAACTTCT
>CALKMS010000074.1 GCA_938091145.1 uncultured bacterium | reverse complement strand
CAATTGAAGAAGGTATAGAAATTGAAGTTTTGCCTGGCGCTAGCTCAATTCTGGCTGCTTTAATTATTTCTGGCTTGCCGACTTTACATTTTGCTTTTTATGGTTTTCTACCAAAAAAGAAAAGGCGAAGAAGAATGCTGGAAAAAATAGCAAAAGAAGAAAAAACTATTATTATTTTTGAGTCTCCTCATCGAATTGGAAAGACGCTCGAGGACTTAATTGCGGTTTTAGGGGAAAGGCGGGTGGCTTTGGTTCGGGAGCTTACTAAGTTTTATCAAGAAGTTATAAGGGGGAATTTAACGGATATTTTAGAAATAGCCAGGAAAAAAAAGTTAAAAGGTGAAATAATTTTGGTTATAGAGGGGAAAAACTAAAGAGCAGAGATTTTTTTTATACAGCTAGCACAGATTTTTTTACCCTTAAAGACTTTTAAATTTTTCTTCTGATTGCAGAAAGTGCAAATTTCACTGAATTTTCTAATGATTATCTGATCTTTTTCAGCAATAATTTCTACTGGATCGCCGTACTTAAGACTCATTGTTCGGCGTATTTCCATAGGGATTACCACTCGACCTACCGGGTCAACTTTTCTGACTATACCTGTCATTTTACCCTCCTTTTTTGAGAGTGCAAATTTATTTTATCACTTTCAAGGGTATGATTAAACTTTAATGATTTCTAATTGACGGGAGTTTTTTGTGGTGGCGGGAGACGGAGTTGAACCGCCGACGCAGGGCTTTTCAGGCCCTCGCTCTACCACCTGAGCTATCCCGCCTAGTTAAAAAAGTATCATAGCAGAGTATTTTTTTTTGAGCAAGGAAACGGAGTTATTAGTTTTTGAATTCTTTTCTAATTCTAAATTAAGCATTGCAAATCGAGGGTTGTTTGTTTAATATCTTCTGATTAGTCTATCTATTTGTGAGGTGGTGAACGATGGTAATTGGTTCTCTTAATCAGCTTTGGGCAGTTGGTGCTTTTATTTCCTTGATAGTGGTATTTTATTTAGGGCTGATGATTTTAAAAGAAAAAGACGATAAGAAATCCAAGAACAGTTTGAGTGCTAGCTCAATGGATGCGGGTTCAGCGGAGAAAAACGCTTCTCGTAATGGTGTTTCAACGGACTTTCCACTTTCACCTCCTGGTCGGGAAGTGGTGCCACCATCTCCACCAGGTAAAGAGGTGAATTCGAGCGATTTATCAGGAGGTTCAAATGGTTAATTTTTTTAGAAACACCTGGTCTAATCCGAAAAAACGTAGGGTTTTAATTCTGATAGTCCTTAACTTTTTAATTATCTTTTTCATTTCTTTTTTGGCTTTAACTTCTAGCCCATTGTTTTGCACCCGCGTCTGCCACTCGATGCAGCCTGTTGCTAAAGGATGGGAAGCTTCTTCTCATAGCGAAATTGCTTGTGTTAACTGTCATGTCGAGTCAAATGGCTTTGTTAACTTCGTTATTCACAAGCTACAAGCTTACAAGGAACCCTTTTTTGAATTGACAGGCAAGTACAAAGAAGGGATAAATAAAGAAAGTGAGCTTTCGGAAGAAATGTCGGAAGAACACTGTACCGTTTGCCACTCCACTAATCGTAATTACACACCTTCTGAAGGTTTGAGGTTTGACAAAAAAGCTCATGAGGTTCATTTCGAGAAAGTTAATATGAAATGTGCTTTTTGCCACAATCGGGTTGGTCACGAAACTGATGATCATGAAAACCATTTAACAATGGAATGGTGTCTCAAGAAATGCCACGAAAAGGACGCTTTTAGCGACAAATGTACTGTTTGTCATACACTGGAGTTTATTGAAAAGAACCCCCGACCGAAGAAGAAATAAGCTAAAAAAGATTTTAACCAAAAAGTAAAAGTGTTTCTCTAATTATTTTGGCTGCGGCTATGGCTGTTCGGTCGCTTTCATCCCAGGGTGGCGATACTTCAACCAAGTCCATTCCTATTAAATTTACTCCCCTCAGAGAATACAAGAACTCGAGAAGGTCGGCAAAGTTCACTCCTGGTGGTTCAGGGTTTCCAGTTCCGGGGGCTACCGAGGGGTCAAGTACATCAATGTCCAGAGAAAGATAGAGCGGCTTTTGTTTAAGCAAGTTTAAAGTTTTTTCTGGCAGAAAAAGATTTTCCGAATAGTAAATTCTTTTTTCTTGAACAAACTTAAAGTCTTCTTGACTTCCTGAACGAATACCAAGAGCCATTATTTCTGATTGAGGGAACATTTCGGCAACTCTTCTTAGGACTGAGGCGTGAGAGTTTTTTTCTTTTAGATAACTTTCGCGGGCATCAAGGTGGGCATCCAGAAAGATAAAGTTAGTCGAGGGCTCAACTTTTTTTAGGGCTTGAGCAATGCCAATAGTGATGCTGTGTTCTCCGCCCAAGAAAAAAGTGAATTTGCTCGATTTCAGAGCCTTCTGAGCACAGAAAGCTATTTCTTTCAAAGAATCTTCAAGACTTTCGGGAAGCTCAAGTGTTCCCCAATCAGCAAATTCTAAATTGCATAGATCTTTGGCTAATCGAGGACTGTAACTTTCCAAACTATCAGAAACTTCTCTTATCTTTTTGGGTGCGAGTGCGGTTCCCTTTCGAAAGGAAGTAGTAATGTCAAGAGGGAAACCTACCAGAAGCACTGGTGCTTCAGTTTTGGCTTGGGCTTCAAGGAATGGCGGTTTAGGAAGAATTAGTTTCACCTAAGGCTTCCTTTAGAAAAGTTGGCAATGCAAAAGCAGCGAGATCAACTTCAAGGTTGTAATATCGAGTTTTTATCTTTCGCTTAATCATTCTCTCTTTTTTTACGCTCAAGGGGATTAGCGGCGGTAAGTGAAGTTTACTTCCTAAAGTAAAGCTCCAGAGGCTACCAGGATAAGTCGGGACGCTAGCTAAATAAACATAAGCATAAGGGAAGATTTTTTTTAGATTGAAAAAAGTCTGGCGAACTTCATCAAGTTGATAAAAAACCGAACCACTCTGGGTAACTATCATTCCTTCTTCGTTGAGCGAAGAAAAAGCTAGTTGATAAAAATCTTTTGAAAACAACACGGTGGCTTTTCCTACTGGGTCAGTTGAGTCCACTATGATTAAATCAAACTTTTTCTTTTCCCTTTTTAAAAAGCTAAAGCCATCGTCAATTATGATGGTTGCTCTTTTGTTATCAAAAGCGTAATTTGAAATTGAAGAAAGATAAACCTTAGATAGCTCAACTACCTTTTGATCCATCTCGACCAGAATGGCTTCTTCAACGGGATGTTCCAGGACCCGTCTCAAGGCGCCACCGTCTCCGCCGCCAATGATTAGAACGCGATTTGGTTTTGGGTGAGTTAGAAGGGCAGGGTGAACTAGCATCTCATGGTAGATAAACTCATCTTTTTCTGATGTCTGGACAGCTCCATCAAGCAAAAGCATTTTTCCAAATTCAAATGTTTCAACCAGCTCAATTTTCTGATACGGACTTTTTTCCGAAACGATTTTTCTTTTTAAACGATAAGTCTGCCCATAATCGGTGTTTATGTATTCGGTTTGCCAGAGACCCTTTTTTTCAGGCATTTTCCCGCCAGAGGATTGCTGCAGCTACCGCGCAGCCTACTCTTTCAACTCGGTGTTCCGCTGAAACTAAGATTATTTTGTCAATTTTTATTTTTCTCATTTTAAAACCTTCTTCGATCATTTTGTGAACCACTTCTTCAGCGGTTTTAGCTTCTCCTCGGTGAGAATATTCATAGAGCAAACCAAAGGTGTCATTGCTAAACCCAGCGCCAACACAAGCTGATATAGTTTCGCCGGCTACATTACTAATAATGGATGAATAGACAGCGGGAACTAGAGAACCTGCTTCGATTTCGGGAAGGGTGGAAAGTTTGATTCGGGCCGGCAAAATACTAGAGACTTTAATTAAGTTCAAGTTACCAATCCCAGCGTTCAGCAAGGCTTGATCGAAAGCATTTAAAGGGGTTATTCCTTCTCCACTTCCTTTAACGAGAGAAACAATGTTGGGCTGACTCCACATTTAAGCCTCCATTTTGGTATAAACCAGAGACTCCTCATCAATGTAAATATCTTCGTCTAAAAAGTCCTCATTTGTTGTTGCTGATTCAGGCAAGGTGATAATTCGAAACTGAGTTGAGCGATACCAATTTAAGTTGGGCTTAATTTTTAGGAAAGAAAGGTCATTGCGGATTGAAGAATGAAGGTAGTCCCAGTTAACATACTCGTTAAAGTTAGGAATTGCTTCGGTCACAACAACCTTAAACTTTTCGGCTAACAAGGACTGAAAATGCAACCACTTTAGATAGGAAGATTCAGCCATTGTTAGACCAAAATAACCAGCGCAACCAGGACCTTTCAAAGCAGCTAGGCCACGCCCGATAAAAAGCTCTAGAGCTTTTATAGTTTCTGGAGGGTCGGTCAAAAAGGTGTCAAATTTATTTAGAAACTCGAGGGGAAGCTTGTATTTTAAATCGTGTTGGTAAGTTTCAATTTTCAAGTTGTATTTTTCACTTTGCTCTTTAATAAAATCAGTCAAGCGAGTATCAATTTCAAAAACTACAACTCTTTTCGGCAGTCCAGAGAGAGCTGCTGCTAAACTTACAAGATCATCATCTCCTAGAATGATTATTTCTTTCCCTTCAATATCTCCTCGATGAGCTAAGTGGGCAATTCTGGAGATGGTTGTTTCTTCAGTAACGTAACCTTGATCAAAGTTAACGATTGCTGCCGGCCTTTCCTTGGTTATTTTCGCAAACTTTTCTTTTAACTCTTTTAGTTTTTCAATAGAGATTCCCCTTCCTGAACAGGCTGTACAGTAATAATCGGGCAGTGGATTGATTTTTAATTCAGCAAAGATTTTTTTTCCTTCTGGGGTAAGAAAAATTTGCCCTTCATTATCAGTGCCAATTAAACCTTTCTTTTGTAAAATCCCGAGTGTTTCGGCAACCTGGTTGAAAGGTCGGGCTGAACGATAAGCTATTTCCCAAAAGTTTGGGGTTGAAATGATTGAGCTGAATATCATTAACACATCCCTTTCCAGAGTGGGTATTTGGGTTTTGGTAGCTACTTCTTGTGCTAACTCTTCGAGGTTTAAAATCAATCTCACCCCCAGTCTTTTGGTTTGCTTTCTTTAATAAATGGTGGCCCCAGGGGAATTCGAATCCCCGCCGCCGGCTTGAAAGGCCGGTGTCCTAGGCCTCTAGACGATGGGGCCACGACCAATATTCTAACTGCGCTAACTAATTATTTCAAAGATTTGGAGTTAAAGCGCAACCAAAACGAGGTACGAATTTAGCATAGAAAGCGCTGCTTGTCAAAGTTAGAGGTTTGTTTTAAATTTATTTTTAAATTTTTGGTTTTTTGACTGATAAGAAGCATTGGAGTAAGCGCTAAAAAAGGTTAAAATAACTTTGTGTTTTTGGGCCGCTAACTCAATTGGCAGAGTACCGGACTTTTAATCCGGGAGTTGAAGGTTCGATTCCTTCGCGGCCCACCATTTTTTAGAGGACTGCTAAAATAAAATTTTTAGGGCGCTTAGCTCAGAGGGAGAGCACTTGCCTTACAAGCAAGGGGTCAGAGGTTCAAATCCTCTAGCGCCCACCATTCTTCTAAAAATTAAGACTAAAGCTCAGGAGAGAGATTTTTGTAAAACCTTGCTCCAATTAGACAATAGTGGCTTTCTGTCTCTTTTGCGCGAGCCAGGCGCCTTTCTTCCTCTGGTCATTGCGAGCGAGCCGACCTTTTTGGTCATTGCGGCGTATTTTATCGTCATTGCGAGCGACTTCTTCATTTGTTATTGCAAGCGGATACCTTTTGTCATTGCGAGCGAAGCGAAGCAATCTCATTGTCCCTGCAAGCGACACCTTTATTTCGTCATTGCGAGCCAAGACACTTTCATTTTGTCATTGCGAGCGAAGCGAAGCAATCTCATTGTCCCTGCAAGCGACAACTCTTCTTTGGTCATTGCGAGCGAGCCGAGCCCTTTT
>CALKMS010000073.1 GCA_938091145.1 uncultured bacterium | reverse complement strand
AAAACAATAAATAAAGATTTATCTCGAGAACTCTGGGAAAATCTTAAAGGCATGTCAGGCGAAGAATGGAGTTTAATTTATTTTATAGCCAATCCTCAGGAAATTGACCTTCCGTTTTCAGCATTCTTGGATTTGTTTCAATATTCGTCTAACTATACCTTGAGAGGATTTACTATTATCTCTCAAGATAGGCTAGAAAAGTTCTATTCAGTTTACGAGGACCTTTATTCGATTTTGATGAGGATAAAGAGGGGAGAACGAATTGAAAAGAGGAAGGAGCAAGAGCTGATTTATGACGATAAAATTTTTGAGAGAGAAGAAGCTCAGTTAGAAATTCAACCAGAGGAAATTCAGGAAGCGCCTTCAATAGATGAGTCTATTTCCGATCACCTCAAAATGCAGTGGAAACTTTCAATCCTTGGGCTAAAAGCAGGTTTAAAGGTTTGGGTGCCGCCAGGTGATAAATCAAAGATTTATCAGGCTTTTCGCTTTAATGATTTTGAAACCAGTTTATCTGCCGGCTTAGATGTAGATATAAGGTATGTAAAGAATATCGATGTGATTTGGAAGGAAGAATTTAGAATTAATGCTGCTTTCGAAATTGAAAATACTACAAACATGTATACAGGTTTACTGAGGTTTTCTGATTTAACGATTGTTGCTCCCAATAGCACATATGCTCTTTTGATAGTCGCACCCAGGGAGAGAAGAAACATATTATTAGATCAGCTAAAAAGGCCAACATTTAAGAGTTTAAACCTACATCAAAGAGTAAGATTTTTACCTTACGAAGCGATAGATGAGATTGATAGATTTTTTGCAAACTCATCATCAGGGTTAAACATTGATGTAGTTTTAAACAAATCTCAGGTCTTGGAAATCACATAGAACTTAATAATTGAGGTCAGATTTCCTAAACCCAGCTTACTAGCGCAATAAATTATTTAGCTAAAAAGTAAACTGCTATGATAAAACTTCATTTTCTTATTTCTTATTTTCTTTATTATTTCTTTTGCGATCCGAATTAGATGTTTTATTAGAAATGAAAATTGAAAAAAGGCTTTAAAAATCCCTTTCAAGATGGATTGGGAGGTCTGGTCTTCAAGTTGTTGCCGGGTTGCCGTTGCTGGTTGACTTATCAAAAGGTTTGTGATAAACGTTGACAATAAAACCAAATGGAGGGGTGCCTTGAAAAGAGAAATTAGTAACTATGTTATGCTTTATTAAAAGGTCTTTGAAGTTCTTTATATTTCTTTCTTGTTTTTTTCTTCTTGTTATGTTTTTCGGTTGCAAAACCAGATCAGTCACTTACTACCCGAAAACAAAGAAGCAAACTAAGGCTCAAAGAATTGTTAAGCAAATAAAGTTTGATTTGCCGGTTGATACTCCTTTTATTTTCCAGAACAAGCTTTATCTTTCCGCTATTGGTGAACCCGAGAAAGACAGCTTTTACAATCTTCTCCTGGAGTATGATTTAAAAACAAAAAAAGAGAATGGTGGCAACTTCCTTTTATTTTCCAGGCAATATTCAGATGATAAGGGCAAACAAACGCTGGCTTGTTTATTGCGACGGGCGAGCTGAAGTTGGGCCAGAAAAGCTAATAGTAATTGATTTAGAAAATGACAAAAAAGGTTTTTTATGAAGCTCTCGATGACGGAGACACTCATTTTAACACGGTTAATTCGTTGAGCTTATACCAAAATTATCTCGCCTTTTCCGTAAATAGTTATATAAAACTTATTGACCTGGAAAAAGAAAAAGTGGTTTTCAAAAGAAAACTCAAACTTGAGCCAGGAGCAGTAAACAAAGAAGTTTCGTTTGATCGGGGAAATCTATTCTGGAGTGAGGAGGCGGGCAATAAATTGTTTTTTACTCTTATCATCCAGATTCAGGTAAAACGAAGGAATTTTCTTTACCAGTAACTAAAAAAAGTAGTCGTTATGGTTTTACTCAAGCAAAAAATGGTTTGCTTTACTTTGCTGAATTTCCTTATCCGGAAAGCTCGTTTTATGATTTAAAGTGTTTTTCTCCAGAAAGCGGAAAGGTTTTGACGGTTGATAAGAACTGTTTTTATAAGTTTAACCCTTTTGAGGGCGGCGTTCTCTGTGCAGTGAAAACTCAAAGAGGCAAGGCGTTAAGAGGTTATTACTGCCAAAAAAGGAAGGTGGAGTCAAATATCGAAGATTTTTCCAGGGGCTTAGCCCAGTTCTATCCATTACCCATTACTTCTGAGAAGTACTTTTTAGCAGTTGAGCCAGTAGTTGGACCTGGGAAAACCAAAGAAAAGCATGAAACTATTCTTTATATTGTGAACTTGGACTGCTACCGTTAATTTTTTGTCTCCAAATTGAAAAGCAAAGATTTAAAATAAAAACGGCGTCTGACCCAGGTAAATGGCTTGGGGGTGAAAGGAAAGCTTGAAACCGAGAGAAAACTTTAATCTATTTTTCCTCAACATTCTTTTAGCTTTTTTCAAACTTCAAAAGAGATTATAAACTTCAAACCTTCACCAACTCCCTCGCCATTCTCCAATTCCCATTCTCAAATTCTTAAGAATTTGAGAATTCAACTAAGTATGGTAGAGAGCATAATATTTTGATAACATAAATTTTATGAACGCTGGAGGGGCGAAAAGCTATCGACAGCTGGAAAGAATAGTTAAAGGGGTGGCTAATCACCGCCGCATTCAAATTATAGAACTGCTTAAAGAGTCTCCCGAGCTATCGGTTATTGAGATTTCTGCCAAACTAAATATCAATCTCAAGACTGCTTCTGAACATATACGACGTTTAGCTCTTGCTGGGCTGGTTATGAAGAGGTCTGATGGAGCAAGCGTCCGTCACCGATTAACCAGCCGAGGCTTGACCATTCTCAAATTCTTAAGAACATTGGAATAGGTGGGGGTAGGTGGTTTGGGGTGAGGGTTAGGTGCGGGCGAGATAGGCGGATAGACTTCTTTTGGCTGGTTGGATGAAATTTGGCTGGTTGAAATGAATTTTTTTCTCAAAAGGAGGACTGAAACAAAGCTCAATAGTTTTGATTAAGTTTTCTCTCGCAAAGGGGGCAGAAGTTGAAGCCTTTGCGGTCGGTGTCGGCTAAGGTGTTCGAGAAAAACATCACACAGTGAAAGTTTGAGCAGTGAGAGAGCCCATAGGTGTGGCCGATTTCATGGACGGCTTCGGTTAAAACCCTTTTGAGGAAAAGATTTTCATCAGCTGGCAAACCATAAAACTCTTGCCTTAAGCGAGTTAAGGAGATTACCGCTGCCTGCCTTCCAGCTTCACCAAAAACAAAATTGAGCGGGGGAACATAAAGGTCATGGTCAACCAGACCGAGAAACTTGGCGCGGGGAAGAGTCTTTTTTCGTGAAATAAGCTCTTCCAGAATAGCCGTTGATAGATACTGGTTTCTTTCTTTATTGAAAGCATATTCAGGTTCTGGTAAAGGTTTATCAATCGCAATTTCTTTCTTTAAAACTTTAGCTAAGTCGTTTTTCAGGTTTATCAGAATGGCAGAGTCAATTTCCCCGACTGGTACCAAAATGATATCCATACCTTAATTGTATCTCTTTTTAAATTTTTCTATGAAGTTTTGCTTTTTGAAAGGGCCGAAAATTATGTTTTGGAAGAAAAAAAGAACAAAAACTATAAGGCGTATTTTAGTAGACTGTCAGTTGAAAATCTTTATTGAGCGTTTTTTTACTTCTTTTCCAGATTGTTTACTATTTTAGCTTTTTTCTTCAAGCTTTCAATCCAGCTTTGAGCTTGAAAGGAAAGACTTTGGTATTCAAGCTCTTCTTTTATTTGTTTTTTCACTTCATCAAATTTCTTGCCTTTAAAAAAAGTATTTTTGTTTTCATCGTAGTAGCTCTCGAT
>CALKMS010000072.1 GCA_938091145.1 uncultured bacterium | reverse complement strand
AACAACTTCATTTGGGTAAGCAATTGAGCCTAGCCATTTGCCATCAGGACTGAAAATATCGATTTCCCGATTAACTCCGTCATTAATATAAAAGTTTCCTTCAGGAGAAATTGCAAAGCTTGACGGCCCCCAGGGCTCCACTTCGGGTTCAATCTGATAACCTATTTCTCCCTTTTTGTCCCCCACTTTAACTTCAAAAAGCACCTTATTTTTTCCTTCAGCTTTTAAAGTCTTAACGTTTAAACCAATTTGTAAGGCAATCAACATTCCTATTATTAAGCCAAGCATATAAAAGCCCTTTTTAAAAATTCTTTTTTTCATTTGCGCCCCTCCAATGCCATTTGGTTTCTTTTTTAATTATTTCGATAAGTTTTTCTAATCTTTTCACCTCCTTTAATAATTATTTTCAGTTTTCAAAGTCTGGAAATTTTTAAATTGCGTAAAAATATTTTGAGCTATGCTAATAGTCTAAAAGGATAGGATTCAACTATACCTTAGGATAGTTTTTGGAGTAAAAATACTATCCCAAAAAGTAATTTTTAAGATAAAGTTATTCGATAAAAAGATTTGAATAAAGCGCCATCAACTCTTTTCGATTAGCGGTTTTAGTTTTTTGGTAAATGTTTTTCAAGTGGAATTTGACAGTGGGCAAGGAAATGTAAAGCTTTCTGGCTATTTCTTTGTTTGAGTTTCCAACAATTACCAATTTCAAGATGGAAAGTTCTCTATCGGAAAGGAGCTTGGTTTCCGGTCCACGCTTGTAGACATCGAGCAACCAGGGGGCAACTTTTTGGTCAACAAATCTTTGGCTTCTAATGGTTAAGTGAACGGCTCGAAGAAGAATTGATACAGGACTTGCCCGATGAAAAAAAGAAAAAGGCTTAGCTTTAAAAACAATCTCGTTCATGAAAGAACGACATTTTTCGTCAACAATTGCCAGAAGGGGAGAGCTTCTTTGATAGCAAATTTGAAAGCAAGTTTCAATTTGCTCTTCGCTGAACCCAATAATGAAAAGGTCATATTTGAGATGGCAGCTTACTACCTTATCTAAAGAATTCAAGGTAAATCCTTCTTTGCTTAAAACTGAGACAATTCCCTGGCGGTAAACTTCATTTGCTTCAAAAACTGCAATTTCTCTCACTACCCCTCCATTCAATTTTGGTAATTTAAATTATTTTACCTTAAGCTTTTTTCTTGTCGAATAGAAATAAGGTTATTTTTTCTGGTTTTACTTTTGCTCCTTTATGGGTAGTTTTTTGAATAAAAATTTTTTCTGAGGTTTAATTCAAAAGAAAATTGCTTGCCTTCTCGTTGGAACTGTGAAAAAAATCAAAAAGAAAAATGGCTGAACCAAAGAGGCTTTATCGTTCAAGAAAAGATCGAATGATTGCTGGTGTTTGCGGAGGCTTAGGGAAGTATTTCAATGTTGACCCTGTGCTTTTGCGCATTGCTTTTGTTGTCCTGACTTTTTTTAGCGGTAGCGGCCTGATACTTTATCTTATTCTGGCAATAGTTGTTCCCAATGAACCAGAAGCTGGAGAAAAAGCAGAAAAGAAAGCAAGCATTGAAGAAGGTGTGAAAGACACAGCTGAAGGAACAAAGAAAGTTGCTGAAGAAGTTGTCAAGAGCGCCGAGCTAGCAACTCAGGAAGTAGGGCAACCCAGCGATTGGCTATCGGACAGAAGAAACCTGCTGGGTTTGTTTGTAGTCGTTATTGGTTTGGTTGCTCTAACCAATCAGCTTTTTCCTTACTTTTTCAAGTGGGAAGTTTTTTGGCCAATTGTTCTCATATTGGTGGGTGTCTATATAATTTTTAAGGGTAATTGAAGGACGAAAATTAAATGACAAATAAGTCAGAAAAGAAAAAAGAAAAATTGGCTGAAAAAACTGAGGGTGAGGGCCCTTCCAGGGCTGAAGGCCAGGACAATAAAAAAAAAACAACTGCTATCTCAAACGGAAAGCAGAATAGAAGGTGAAGCCAGAAGAGAAAGGTTTAAGAGCTTTAACTTTGGTCGGCTTTTTTTGGGCTTTTTTATAATTTTTATCGGGCTGGCTTTACTCGGCGAAAATATAGGTTTATACCATGTTGAAATCGACTTCTGGTCTTTCTGGCCAATCTTAATTATTGCCTTTGGTCTTTCTCTTCTGTCCCGAGGTAGTTGGCTGTCCTTGTTAATAGCTCTGGTTGTTATTGCTCTGGTTATTACTTTGGTGGCTATTAGTTTTTACTCGAATTTTGATTGGTTTAAGGAACAGGGGATAAGAAGGGTGGAAGCTGAGTTAATTTCTATTCCCTATTTATTGGGGGCAAAGTCAGCCTTAATTAAGGTCAAAACGGGGGCAGGCAAGCTTTCAATTGATGGTGGGGGAGGAGGCTTGGTATCTGGTCGCTTTGATTCCAATTTTTTGAAACTTGAAACAGAGTCAAGGCTTAAAGATGGAGTTCAAGAAGTTATTCTTGAAACCAAGGGAAGCTGGGGAACTTTTAGGAAGAAGCCTCGAAATGATTTGGATTTGTCGATTTCTTCTTCTCTGCCTGTTGATTTGTATCTGAAAACTGGGGCAATGAAAATGGAAATCGATTTGACCGAAATTAAAGCAAGAACAGTTGAAATTGAGTCAGGGGCCTCAAGTTTGAGATTAGCACTGGGCGATTTGGCAGAAAACTCCGAACTACGAATAAAATCTGGAGCCAGCGCAATTGATATTTCAGTTCCTTCTTCAGTGGGGGCGCGGCTTGAGCTCAAAGGCGGACTGGTAACTAAGAGTTTAAAGGGTTTTAAAGAAGTAGGGGATGGAGTTTATGAAACGGATAATTATCGAACTGCTGATAAAAAAACTGAGATTTTTCTAAATATTGGGGTTTCCAGCTTGAGAGTGTCTCAAGATTAAGACTGAAAACTCAAAATCCAAAACTAAGAACTTAAAATTTCGGGCATAATAATTACTTTTAACGAATCCTTTCCTTCGGCAACCAGTTTAAAACCAAGAGGAGTATTGTCTAAACTAAGACGGTGGGTTATTAAATCTTTTACTATAATTTCCTTTTTAGCTATTAGTTTGAGTGAAGCTTTCAGGTCAGCCGGGCTAGCTCCGTAAGAAGTTAGTAAAGTGATTTCCCTTCTCCAGATTTCAGCAGCTGGAAGCGGAACTTTTATTTCTGGCGGTGGAGTAGCAAAAAAAACTATGGTTCCGCCGTTGTCTATTGAAGCGAACGCTTGCTCAAAAGCAGAGAGCGCTCCAGCACAAATAAATATTTTTGTTGCCAAACTCCCGTTAGTGGCTTTTTTAAGTTTTTCCAATGAATAGTCCGAAGCAAGAAAAGCTGAATCAGCACCAAATTTTTTAGCTGCTTCCAGTCGAGAGGGGTTAATATCAGTTGTTATTATTTTTTTGACACCTGCGTAACGAGCCAGCTTTAAATGAAGCAACCCGGAAACTCCACTTCCTATAATTAAGACAGTATCTTCAGAATTGACCTTAGCTAATCTCTGGGCCCTCAAAACACAAGCTAAGGGTTCGATAAAAGTTCCTTCTTCGTAAGAGACGTTTTGGGGAAGCTTTAAAATGCCTTTTTTAACATTGATTTCTGGTAAGCGAATAAATTCGGCGAAACCGCCAGGGTCAAAGTTGGTAGAATGAAGAGTAGGACAGGCAGTGTGGTGTCCGGCTAAACAGTAGTGGCAAGTGTCGCAGGGAACATGATGAGAAGCAAAAACGCGTTCACCAATCTTGTACCCCTCAACTTTTTTGCCCACTTCAACTATTTCGCCAGTGACTTCGTGTCCCAGAACAACAGGGGCTTTCTTGATTCGGTACCACTCCATAACATCAGAACCACAAATACCGCTGGCTTTGACTTTAATTAAAATTTCACTATCGCCAATTTTTGGGATGGCAACTTTTTCTACTCTCACATCGTCATTGCGATAATAAACGGCAACTTTCATTAGTTTTTTTTTCACTATTTACCCCGAGCTTTTTACTTATGCCTTTTATGTAAAAGATTAAGCAAGGAGTAGTTGCCGAACCTTGCTAACCTGCTTTTTGGCTTAAGAAAAACTCATAAGCTTCTTTTGCTGTGGCATTTTCCTGAACAATTTTCCTTACCGCTTGAATCATAGCAACTGGATTTTCCGACTGAAAAATATTTCTGCCCATATCAACACCAACGGCTCCAGACTGAATTGCCTTGTAAGCTAATTCTAAGGCTTTTTTTTCGGGAATTTTTTTGCCACCAGCAATAACCAGAGGAACAGGTGTGCCTTCAACAACTCTTTCAAAACCTTCACAATAGTAGGTTTTGACAAAATGAGCGCCAATTTCGGCCGCGATTCGACAGGCAAGACCGAGATAACGGGCATCGCGACTCATTTCTTTGCCGACAGCCGTAACTGCTAAAACTACTAATCCATATCTTTGAGCTTCATCAACAAGCTTTGCAAGGTTAATTAAGGTTTGATGTTGATGAGGAGCACCAACATAAATTGATAGAGCAACTCCCACTGCATTCAATCTTAAAGCATCTTCAATTGAAGTAATGATCCCTTCATTGGAAAGATCTTCGTCTAGAATACTGTTTCCACCTGAAACTCTTAAAACAATTGGAATGTCAAATTCGGGATTGATTGAGGAGCGAAGAACCCCACGGGTGAGCATCAGAGTGTCAGCATAGGGAATAAGTGGTTCAATTGTTTTTTTAGGTATTTCAAGGCCCGTTGTTGGTCCAAGAAAATAGCCATGGTCAACAGCGAGCATCACCGTTCTACCAGTTTCAGGCTTAATAATTCTTGAGAAGCGATTTTTCAATCCCCAGTCCAATAAATTCACCCCCAATTTTAATTTGGTT
>CALKMS010000071.1 GCA_938091145.1 uncultured bacterium | reverse complement strand
ACTAATGGCAAGCGGCGAAAAAAGTTCATTTCCCCTCGTAAGGAGCAAAACCATTCTTAATCATTAGTTTTTTTGCTTCATCGCTCCGAAAAAAATCTATTAGGTTTTCAGCTTGGGGCGTTAGTTTTTTATAAACAATACCCAAAGGCCTTATTACCTTGTATTTTCCGCTGAGAACATTAGCAACTGAAGGGGTTACTCCATCCAGAGAAACCAAGTTAATGGGGATTTTATTAGACAAAGCGCAACCCAATGAAAGATAACCAATAGTGTTGGGAGTTTTTTTCAAAGCTTCGACCATATCAGTCTCATAATAAAGAATAATTGCGGTTTTAGTCACTGAAAGAGTTTTGCCCAAAACGTACTGGCGAAAAATTATTTTGGCCGCTTCATCTTCATTGTGGTCAAGTACAACAATAGGCGCATCTTCTCCGCCTAGCTCTTTCCAGTTTTTAATCTTTCCGCTATAAATATCTTTTACTTGCTGAGTGCTTAAGTTTTTAATTTTGACTGAATTATGAGTGGCAACCACCAAGCCATCATTGGAAAGCGCCAGATAAGTTAAACCCAGAGCTTTTTCTTCCGGTTTAAGCTTTCTAGAAACCAACCCGACATCAAGCAAACCCTGAGCAACTCCTTCGATTCCGCCGCGAGAACGAGTATTGGGCAGAATTTTTATTTTAACCTCTGGATGCGATTTGCTGTATTCTCGCGTTAAAATTTCAATTAAAGAACGGCACGTTCCTGAACCCGCAATTTTTATCGTCGCTACCGGTCGAGGCTTGGCTTTTTTAGTCTGAGGGGCGCAAGAAAGAAAAAATACTGAAAACCCCAAGAGTAGTATTAATACCCTTATCTTCATTATATCCCCCTCAAGTATTAATTGATTTTAATATAAAAGCAAATTAAAGAGAAGAGAAAAAACAAGCCAAGAATTTTGTTGATTGCCGATTTTGAAATTTAAAATTCAAAAATTTCTACACCTAAAGAGAGGAAAGAGCAAGAAGTTTTTCCCACTCAGTATCAATATAATTTTGAATTTTCTCAATCACAGGACGGTTTTCTTCCTTAAAAAGATGTTTAAACCGACCTTGAAGTTTAAGCCATTCCTCAATTGGTTTCTTTTCCCTCGGCTGAAAATTAATTTGCCACTTGCCATTTTCAACTTCAAAAAGAGGCCAGTAGCACGTCTCCACAGCCAAACGAGCTATCCTCACTGTTTGCGATTCCTTGGTTCGCCAGCCTCGGGGGCAGGGTGCTAAAATATTAATGAAAGAAGGGCCGTTATAAGATAAAGCCTTTTCTACTTTTTGGGTCAAGTCCTTCCAATGAGAAATAGTGGTTTGAGCCACATAAGTTCCATCGTGAGCAGCTGCAATAGCTGTTAAGTTTTTCCGCCATTCTAACTTGCCTGGTTCCTTCTTGCCAACCGGAGTAGTGGTTGTCCAAGCACCTAAAGGAGTAGCGCCCGAACGTTGAATACCAGTGTTCATATAAGCTCCATTGTCCAGGCAAACATAAAGAAAGCGATGTCTTCTTTCTAGCGCCCCCGAAAGTGCTTGAAGACCGATGTCATATGTTGCGCCATCACCGCCAAATGCAATAAAATGAAAGTCCTCACCTATCTTGCGGCGAGCCTTTAAGGCTTCAAAAGCAGCCTCGACACCCGAAATTGTGGCAGCTGCATTTTCAAAAGCGGTGTGAATTAGTGAACAATTCCAAGAAGTATATGGATAAACCGTAGTTGAAACCTCCAAACAACCTGTAGCTACCGCACAAACCAAAGGACGAGGGGCTGCTAAAAGAACTTGACGAACAGCAATTCCTTCGCCACAACCAGCACAAAGCCGATGACCCGCAACTAAGCCTTCTTTCCTTTTAGATAACTCTTTTAAACTCGCCATTTATTCCCTCAAATTAAGATATCTGACAAATGATTCTTTACTTCTCTTCTCAGATAAGTCCTCAAGATCAGAAACTACCTTAAAAAAATGAGCCAATTCGATCTCCCGCCCTCCCAAACCATATATATAGTTAACGATTACCGGAGAGCAGTCGAAACTGTAAAGCGCTGAACAAACTTCTTGAAATACTGGTCCGCCTTGAGAGCCTGGTGATATTGAGCGATCAAGAACAGCCACTATTTTTGCTGAATTCAAGGCTTTGGCGATTTCTTCAAAAGGAAAAGGCCTAAAGACCCTGAGTTTCAATAAGCCTATTCTAATTCCTTGTTGGCGTAAGTTATCCACCGCCACCCGAGCCGTTCCAGCCGCTGAACCAAGTAAAACCAGAACATATTCAGCATCTTCAATCTGATAGGTCTCAAAGAGACCGTAAGAGCGTCCGCTCACTTTCATAAACTCTTCGCCAACTTTAATAATCACGCTCTTAGCTCGTCTCATCACTTCTTCCTGCATCCTTTTAAACTCAAAATAATAGCCATTCAAACTATCGAAAGGACCAACGGTAACTGGATTGTCCACATCTAAAAGAGAATAAACGGGCTTAAAATCCCCAATAAAATCTTTCACCACCTCATCATCCAAAAGTTCGACGCGGTCAATAGCGTGAGAAACTATGAAGCCATCGTAAAGAACCATTACCGGAAGTCTTACCCGCATATCCTCAGCAATTTTTACTGCTTGAATAGTATTGTCGTAAGCTTCTTGGGCATTTTCGGAAAAAAGCTGAATCCAACCCGCATCACGAGCCCCCATACTGTCACTGTGATCACAATGAATATTGATTGGAGCCGAAAGAGCCCGATTAACATTTTGCATTACAATAGGCAAACGCAAAGCTGAAGCAATGTAAAGCATCTCCCACATTAAGGCTAAACCCTGGGAAGAAGTTGCTGTCATTACTCGGGCACCGGCCGCCGATGCGCCAATAGCCGCACTCATAGCTGAATGCTCGCTTTCGACCCTCATTAAGCGGGTATTAACGGCTCCATCAGCAACATAGTTTGAAAACTCTTCCATAATAGTCGTTTGGGGAGTGATAGGATAAGCGGGAACAACATCAGGATCAATTTGTTTCATAGCATAAGCACAAGCCACATTAGCAGTGATTGCAGCCACTTTTTTCTTAGCGGTCACTTTCTCTTTGCTCCTCCACCATTTCAATTGCTTCCCGCGGACATTCAGTAGCGCAAATTCCACAACCTTTGCAATGTTCGTAATCAAAACCAGCAATTTTTTCTTTGCTCACTTTAACCGCTGCATCTGGACAGAAAATAAAACAATAAAGACAATGAGTGCATTTTTCTCCAATCCATACGGGACGAAAAGTCCTCCAGCTTCCGGTTTGGTAATAAAGGGAGTTACCAGCCTCCAAAATTGTTGCTCCCTGAGGATGTTCGTAAAACTTCCACTCCCTGATTCTCCTTACGTCCCACTTCATTAAGATTCTTTAACCTCCTCGTAAGCTCTTTTGATTGCTGCAATATTCCCCTCTATTACTTCTTCAGAAAACTTTTTTCCAAAAGAAACTTTTAAGCCTTCCACCACTTCTGCCAATTGGAACAATCCCGTGGCTTTTACTAAAGCGCCAACCAGCGGAGTATTAGGAATAGGGCGTCCAATAGTTTCCAAAGCAATTTTTGTGGCGTCAACAGTGAAAACTCGATTTTTTTTGCCTTCTAGCCCGAGAATTTTCCTCACTTCAGCGGGTGACATAGGAGTGTTTACCAAAATTATGGTATCACTCTTCAGTCCTTCTAAAACATCTACTGTCCCAATTAAAGTGGGATCAAGGACCACTATCACATCCGGCTTTTCAATAGCACTCCTGATATAAATTGGTGCATCACTCAAGCGAGTAAAAGCTTGGATAGGTGCGCCCATTCTTTCCGCTCCGTACTCAGGGAAAGCTTGGAAATAAAAATCTTTAGAAAGAGCAACTTCAGCCAAAAACTTAGCGGCAGTTACTGCTCCCTGCCCTCCGCGGCCATGCCATCGGATCTCCCAAAAACTAGACATCACCACCACCAAAAACTTTGGGTTAGAATAGCTAAAGAGTTTATTTTTGTCAAGAAGACAGTTAAAACTAACCTGATCAACCTTAGAGTCTTAAAATTTCGGGTAATACAATTATCCAGTTCCACCCTAAATTCGTTTATTTCTCTCTTCCTAAAAAATGGAAAAAATTAAATTTCCAGCCGACCTTCCAAAGCTCGGCCTAAAGTAATCTCATCAGCAAAATCAAGATCGGATCCATGAGGCAAACCACTGGCCAGACGGGTGGTTTTCACATCGAACGCTTTAAGCAATCGAGCAAGATAGAGAGCTGTCGTTTCTCCCTCAAGATTAGGATTGGTAGCCAGAATCACTTCTTTAATGTTTCCCTTTTTAACTCTCTCCAGTAACTCGGTTAATCGAAGATCTTCAGGTCCCTTCCCTTCCAGGGGAGAGATTGAACCGTGAAGCACGTGATAAACGCCTTTAAATTGACGAGTCTTTTCGATCGCCAAAACATCTTTTGGCTCTTCAACAACACAAATTATCGATTTATCGCGACCCTGATCCCGACAAATCTCACAAAGTTCCCCTTCAGCAAAATTAAAGCAAAGAGAACAAAAAACAACTTTTTCGACCGCTTCAGTTAGAACACGAGCCAGATTTTTTACTTCGTCATCAGGTCTCTGCAGAAGGTAGTAAGCTAACCTCTGAGCAGTCTTCGGACCAACTCCGGGTAACTTTTCAAGTTCTTCGATTAAATTTTTCAAACTGAGAGGTAGAGAAAAAAAAGACATCTTCAAAAGAAACTGGGCAAACTCAAGCCCCCTTGAACTTTTTTAAACTCTTCCTCCGCTATCTTCTTTGATTGTTGTAAGGCCTCTCGGAAAGCAGCTAAAATCAGGTCCTGAAGCATCTCAACCTCTTCAGCTGAAGCCAAGCCAGGATCGATTTTTACCTCCAAAGGTTCCTGAGAACCACTAACAACGACCTTTACTGCTCCGCCACCCGCCGTCGCTTCAATCCTTTTTTGAGCCAGTTCTTGTTGAACTCTCAAGAGCTCCTTTTGCATCCGTTGAGCCTCTTTTAAAAGTTTATTCAGATTCATAAACTTCCCTCCTCTTCCGGGTTTAAAATCGGCTCGGCTTCAAAATCTTTCAGGAAACTAATGACTCTTTCTTTCTTTAGTTTATTTTTCTCTTTTTTTGTCTCTTTTTCATCAGCAAGCAAACATCTGATTTTCACTTTTTTTCCTGTAACCTGATAGTAAACGTTTTCAACCCGTTCCAAGTTCGGCTGGGAAGAAATTTCTTTAAACTGAAAATGGTCCTCGGGTTTAAAGCTTAAACAAATAGTGTCGTTTTCCTCAAAAACAAGTTCAGCACTGAGGAGCATATAATAAAGACTTGGTTTCTGATCTCTGAGCTCTTTTAAAACCTTTTCCCAGGTTTGAGGCGATAAAAAAGACCTATCCTTCCTAGCTTCTTCCCTAGCCAAAATGGGCTCATCTTCTGAAAGAGAAGATCGTAAATCACTCGCTTCGGAAGGAAGATCAACTTTATCTTGATTGCCCTCAGAAACTGTTTTTTCTTCTTTTTCAGTTCTTCTTTCAGGTTCAATTTTTTTAATTTTCTCTTCGGCGCAAAACCCTCGCAAACGAAAAATCCTGAAAAAAGCCGATTCCCAAATAAGGCGAGGGTTTTCCTGATACCTCAAAGCGGCAATAGCTTCAGACAAAACTTCCATCATTTCGCTGATCTGAAAAGAAGTAAACTTGTTTTTAAACTTGCTAACCGATAGGTAAATTTTTGGCTCTATTCCTGCCTCTTGTTTCAAAAGCAAAGAGTAAAGGTAGTCAATTAGCTCGCCCAGGGTGCTTTTAAAAGAATAACCTTTAAGGTAAAGCTCTTCGGTTAAGTTCAAAAACCCCGAAAGATTTCCAGTTAAAACCAGTTCAACCAGAGTCTCTAAAGTACTTTCTGGTGATTTCCCCAGAAGGAAAAAAACATCCTCTTCCCTCAAGCCCTGCGGCGAATAAAAAGCGCCTTGCTCAAGCAAAACAATTGCATCTCGAAGAGAACCCTGGGCAAAGGAAGAAATTGCCCACAAAGCACTTTCTTCAACCCCTATGCCCTCCTCTCTAGCTATCTTTCTTAAATGAGCCACAATCTCTTCAGGCGCCAATCGACGAAAGTCAAATCGCTGACAACGAGAAAGAACAGTGGGTAATACTTTGTGAGCCTCAGTAGTAGCTAAAATAAAAACCGTTTTAGACGGTGGTTCTTCAAGAACTTTAAGCAAGGCGTTAAATGCTTCAGGAGTAAGCATATGAACTTCATCAATAATGTAAACTTTATATCTGCCTTGAGAGGGAGAGTAATAAAGTTGTTCTTTTAATGCCCGTACATCATCAATTCCCCGATTGGAAGCAGCATCTATTTCAATTACATCGAGAAATTTACCAGCTTTTATTTGCTGGCAAGGCTGGCAATTCTCGCAAGGAGTAATCGTCGGGCCATCTTCGCAGTTTAAAGATTTAGCTAAGATCCGAGCAACCGAGGTTTTCCCTGTCCCCCGGCTGCCAATAAATAAGTAGGCGTGTGACACCTTTCCCGCCTCAATAGCATTAGCCAGGGTTTGGACTACATGCTGCTGACCCACCACTTCTGAAAAGTTCTGGGGTCTCCATTTTCGATAAAGTGTTCCTTCTTTCATTTTACACACCTCGTCCCGGGTTGAGCGCTTAACTGTCGATGGAACTTTTCAGAGGGTGTTGCTGAAAATCAGCTCCAGCCAGATTAACCAGCAGCGGCCGCCACTAACTTACCGTTGCTCCCTTCCGGGCCTGGCGGGGTTTGTTAGTTTAAGGCCCTGCTGGGTCCAGCTTTCATCGCTTATTTCAACAACCCTTCTCTCAAAAGCCCACCTCGAGTTAAGCTTCAGCCCTGCTCTAGCGGATTGCAGGTTCAGGGCACCGCTAACTCCCCACCTAGCCCAACCCGGGTCCTTATTATTTTAACAAAGTTATCAAACTAAATGGCCCAATGGATCTTAACCACTTTTTTGTTCAAAAATTGAGAAGGTTAAAATATTAAACACTCAACTTTTAGCCAGAAGCAAATCTACCTCTGGTTTGAGAAGTTTTTCTTAAGCACTAGGCTACAAAAATTAACAATATTTATTCTCCTTTAATAAACATTGATTCTTGCTTCGCTCGAATTGCAGCTGGTTAGCCCTTTCGTCAATTTGGCGATAAAATCCGATGGTCAGCCCCCAACCTCTTTTTTTTCAGCTGGCGGAGGGAGAGGGATTTGAACCCTCGTCCCCGCTTTTTGGCGGAGAACACGATTTCCAGTCGTGCGCCTTCGTCCACTCGGCCATCCCTCCAAAAAACAAAGATTATCCTACGACAATTCCCTCCTTTAGTCTACTTGATTTGTTTTGATTTTTTACCGATGTTTTTTTAAATTAGAGCCAAATGGCCAATGTTTGGTGGCAGCGAGCAAAAGCTTACTACCTTTTAACAAAACCCAAAACCGTTGGGCTTTTGGTTTTTGTCGGAATGGCTTCAGCTCTTATAATTTTTCCCAGCTGGCCAAAAAACCTGTTAAAGCTGGTAAGTTGCTTTTTGGCTTTGCTTTTAAGCGTTGCCGGCACTAATGCAGTAACCTGCTGGATTGACAAGGACATCGATAAGTTAATGAGACGAACAAGCAATCGGCCGTTGCCTCGAGGAGAACTAACACCGCGAGCTGCCTTACTTTTCGGTCTAACCACTTTTTTTCTTGGCTGCTTAATTAGCCTTTACCTAAAACCAGAGGCAACCGTTTATCTGGTGCTTGGCTTTATCTTTTCGGCTGTTGTTTACAACGGTTACTTAAAAAGACGCTCTCCACTTAATATCTTTTTTGCTTCTCCCGCTGGAATGATGCCAATTTTCTTCTCCTGGAGTTTTTTGGGAGAAAAAATTAGCTTGGTAACATTTCTACTTGGATTGCTGGTAGTTTTTTGGACGCCAGCTCATATTTGGAGTTTGGCAATCCTTTATGCCGCGGATTACAGCAAAGCTAAAGTGCCCATGCTACCCCTAGTCGCTGGCAAGAAGGAGACTATTAAGCTAATTGGCATTTTCAACGCCACAATGATTGCGGTTTCCTTAAGCTTAGGATGGAGCGGCTTCTTCGGAAAACTTTACCTATTTGTCGCCTTAGCAATAAACGCTGGAGCTTTATTCTTTACCGCTCTTGTTTATTTTAATCCCCAGCAGGAAAACCTATGGCGACTTTTCAAATTTTCTAGTCCTTACTTAAGCTTGTTGTTCTTAGCAATGGTGATCGACCGATTTTTTGGTTTTTAACTTTCCCGTGAGACTATCTTCTTCAACCCACCCATATAAGGCCGCAAAACCTCGGGGACAATTACGCTGCCATCAGCCTCCTGATAGTTTTCAAGAATAGCGGCCACCGTTCTCCCTACAGCAAGTCCTGAACCGTTTAAAGTGTGAACCAGTCGAGGTTTACCCGCCTGACCTTCTTTATAGCGGATTTTGGCCCGCCGAGCTTGGAAATCTTCGCAGTTTGAACAAGAAGAAATTTCCTTGTAAGTGTTCTCACCAGGAAGCCAGACTTCAAGATCGTAAGTTTTAGCCGAAGAAAAGCCAAGGTCACCAGTGCAGAGAAGAATAACACGATAGGGCAACTCCAGTCTTTTTAAAACTTCTTCAGCATCACCTACCAGTGATTCTAATTCATCATAAGACTGTTCAGGTTTGGTTATCTTCACTAATTCAACTTTATTGAACTGATGCTGGCGGATTATTCCCCGAGTATCTCTTCCGTAGGAACCAGCCTCTCTTCGAAAACAAGGAGTGTAAGCAGTATATTTTAAAGGAAGTTGGTTGCCATCAAGAATTTCACCGGCATGTAAGTTAGTAAGAGGAACCTCAGCTGTCGGAATAAGATAAAGCCCGTCTTCCGAACAGAAAAACATATCTTCACCAAATTTTGGAAGCTGGCCAGTCCCAGTCATTGTCTGACTGTTTACCAAAAGCGGCGGCCAAACCTCAACATATCCATGCTCTTTAGTATGAAGGTCAAGCATGAACTGAATCAAAGCTCTTTCCAATTGAGCCCCGGCTCCCATAGAAACCGTAAAGCGAGACTTAGCAAGTTTTGCTCCCCTCTCAAAATCCAAAATTCCCAATATCTTTCCAATTTCCCAGTGAGGCAAAGGTTCAAAAGAAAAATCTCTCTTTTTGCCCCAACTTCTAATGAGCTGGTTTTCTGTTTCGTCCTTCCCAATTGGTACCGAAGAGTGTGGAAGGTTTGGCAAGTTAAGCAATGTATTTTCAATTTCCTCTTCAATCTGAGAAAGCTCTTTTTCCAGATGGCTAATCTTTTCAGAAATTTCTCTAATTTTTTCTTTTTCAACTAGAAATTCTTTGTCCTCAAACTTAGCTTTAGCAAATTCTCGGGATACTCGATTGCGGTACGAGCGCAAACCTTCCACTTCTCCTAAGATTCTTCGCCTTTTTTCATCAAGCGCCAGCAAATCCCCAACCTCAAATTCCAAGCCACGGCTCAAAAAAGCTTTCTTAACTTCTTCAGGATTCTCCCGCAAAAATTTCAGATCAAGCAATTAACTCTCCCGCGGGTAAGAGCCGAGAATTTTTACCTTACGCAACTTGCAACTCAAACACCTCAAAGCATCTTTTATTGTCTCGTCATCCTTGTGTCCTTCCATGTCAATAAAGAAGCAGTAGTCACCCAAAGCCTTTTTAGTTGGACGAGACACGATCTTGGTCAGGTTAATATACCGGTAAGCAAACTCCTGAAGGATGCCTAACAGGCTCCCTGGACGGTCTTCATAAATGAAACAAACAATGGAAGTTTTATCAAAACCGGTTGGTTTAGGTTCTTCCTTGCCTACCAAAACAAAACGGGTTAAGTTATCTTCAAAGTCTTCGATGCGAGACCGCAAAATTTTAAGGTTGTAGATTTTTGCTGCCCTTTCTGGTCCGATGGCTACTGTACCCTTCCCCAACTGGCGAGCTTTAAGAGCAGCTTCAGCTGTACTGGAAGCAACTTCAACTCTAGCTTGAGGTAAATTTTCCCTCAAAAACCTTTCACACTGAGCAATAGCTTGAGGATGAGAAACAACCAGTTCCACCTGGGAAAGATCTTGGCCCTCCTGACCAAGCAAGTAGTGATGAATAGGATAGATGATTTCTCGCTCTATTTTTAAATCAAAAGAGAAAGCTAACAAATCAAGAGTTACATTGACCGAACCTTCAATTGAGTTTTCAATCGGAACAAAACCCTTATCAACTTCGTTTTTTTCTATGGCTTGAAAAATGTCATAAACGGTTAAATAGGCAGCAGCTTCGTAATCTACCAGCGAAGCAAATTTTACCAATGCCTCCTCGCTAAAAGTTCCCTCTGGACCAAGATAACCAATCCTTAGCTTTCTCATTACCCTTTATTTTATTGATTTAAGGCAAGCTTGTTAAGCTCTTGCTTGACTAATACCTTTCCCAAGCTCTCCTTAAAGCTTCTTTCTCCTCTTCAGAAAGTCGATATAAAGATTCACCGCCTTCTAATGGTTTAGCGTAAACCCTTCCTTCCTGCCGGCCCTGAATTGAGGTTATCACAAACCCATTTCCCCGGTCATCAATTAAAGCCAGAGAAAAACTAAGTTCCCCCCCTGTATCTTCAAAAGCATCAAACCTCACCAGCCCCACTCGCCGTAAAGAATATTTACTTAGAATCTCCAGCGATTTTAACGCCCCCTGGATTTCTCGCATCTTTTCCTCAATTTCCTTAATCTGTTTTCCATGAGTTCGCAAAATGTCAACCAATCTTTCTTCTTTTAGAGCTTGATTTAAATTTTTTTCCCGCCGAAAATGAAAAAACAAAATGGCCGTTAAAACTGACACCCATAAAAAAACGATGCCGATCAAAACAGTTAGTTCCAACAACCAACTCACTCCTTGTTGATGTATTATAACGAAAAATGAAAAATTCCGAGTGGCAAGAAGAAATAAAAGAAATTTTAAAGCAGGTAAGCCAAGGAAAGATTGAAGTTGAAGAAGCTTTAAAAAAACTAAAACTTTTCCCATATCTTCGCATGAAAAACGTCTGTATAGATACTCATCGAGTTTTAAGAAAGGGCTTCGCTGAAGCAATCTATTGCCCTGGCAAAACAAAAGAACAGCTAGCTGCAATTGCTAAAGCTTTTGCTGAGAGCAAAACCAATTTTCTGGCCACCAAAGCAAAAAAACAAGATTTCGAAGTAATCAAAGATTTAATTCCCCATGCCAAATATCATTATCCAGCCCGCCTGGTAACAGTTAGTTTTAAAAAAGTCACCAAAAAAGGACTAATTGTAGTAATAAGCGGTGGGGTGGCCGACCAGCCCATTGCGGAAGAAGCTGCTGTCACCGCCGAGTTTTTAGGAAGCCGGGTGAGAAGAGTTTATGATGTTGGAGTAGCTGGATTGCATCGTCTTTTCCCCTTTCTAGAAGATATTCAAAAAGCTAGAGCTATAATAGTTGTGGCAGGGATGGAAGGTGCTTTGCCGAGCTTGGTCAGCGGGCTAGCTTCCGCCCCGGTTGTTGCCGTTCCCACCAGCGTGGGTTACGGGGCTAGCTTTAACGGCTTAGCCCCTTTGTTAACTATGCTTAATACCTGTGCGGAGGGCTTGGCAGTGGTTAACATCGATAATGGCTTTGGTGCCGGATACTTTGCTTCTTTAATAAATTTGCGATGAGAATTAAGTTGCAGCTTTTTCTTGAACCTCTCTCCCATTTGCGTTAGCATTCATGCTGAGTAATATTTGACTCAAAAAAGGTTAAAAACAAAGCAATGAAGAAAAGTGAAGAAGAGCTCTTTATGGAAGAAGCTCTAAAAGAAGCGCAGCTAGCTTATGAAAAAGGCGAGATTCCAATCGGAGCAGTGGTAGTAAAAGATAGGAAAATCATTGCTCGGGCTCATAATCTAAAAGAAACTCTTTACGATGCGACTGCCCATGCGGAGATATTAGCTATCCGTCAAGCCTGCGAATACCTACGCAATTGGAGACTTTTAGACTGCGAAATTTACACCACGCTGGAGCCTTGTCCAATGTGCGCTGGTGCAATCGTGATGGCCCGATTGAAAAGGCTGGTTTTTGCTGCCTTCGACCCCAAAATCGGCGCCGTCTCTTCCGAAATTAACCTTTTTTCTTTACCCCGCTTAAACCATCACACTGAAGTGGTGGGTGGGGTTCTAAAAGAGAAAGCTGAGGCCATTCTCAGGCCTTTCTTTTATAAGCTGCGGCATAAAAATAAAAGTGATGACTTAATCGGTTAAAATCTTCCCCTAGGGCTTTTTCTATTTTTTAAAACCCATGAGAATTGTTTATAATCCGTTCAAAACTCCTTGCGGAGGGATGGCTGAGCGGACGAAAGCGGCGGTCTCGAAAACCGCTGTCCGGCGAGATCCGGACCGGGGGTTCAAATCCCTCTCCCTCCGCCAGCTGGAAAAAGAATTTCCCAC